>JBCCIX010000425.1:0-4156 GCA_039028075.1 Bacteroidota bacterium
AGGATAGCCAAAGGAATACCAGGAAAACCACCTCCGGTACCTACATCCAGTATTTTCGTGCCGGGTTTGAATTGGATCACTTTTGCAATACCAAGTGAGTGGAGCACATGCCGTAAATAAAGTTCATCAATATCCTTTCTTGAAATAACGTTGATCTGCCGGTTCCAGACTTCATATAGCGGACCTAACTGCTCAAACTGCTTTTTCTGTATATCACTCAGGGTATCGAAATAATGAAATACAGTGTCTAACATGACTTTGTGTAAGGAGCTACTAGGATCGGAAAAATGAAATTGTATTAAAAACCAGGTAGCTTAAATTTCATAGTAACTTCGCCGGTCTCTTTGTTGATTTCTATCTTTTGGTCTTCCGCTTTCATTGCTTTACCCGTACTTATCTGATACAAACCGGCCAAAAATCCCATTCCCTGGTTCATTACTTCTTCCATGGCGGCTATTTTTTGTTTGTTTCCTTCGTCATGTGGTGTTAAGCTCTCTTCATCCGTTGTATTCACATCGCCACTTTTCAAGGGTACCTCTTCTTCTTGGCCAGGGTCATCGGTAGTTTCAAATGAAATTTCTTCAGTTAATGATAGTTGTTGGTCTTCAAGTAGCTTTTCTTGCGGCTCGATTTCGGCAGGCTCATCGTGCTCTTCTGCTTTAATCTCCGTAGGCATTTCTTCCAACATTTCTTCCAGTTGCTGAAGAAATTGACTTTTGCCCTTTTCTGAAAAGTCAACGATATCCGTATGGTTTCCTTTGTCAAGAACCCCTTCAAAAAGGTTCTGCTTGAGCATGAGGCCGGCTGCTATATTCTGCTCTATTGAGTTTGTGCTGATTAAGTTAAGCACACTTAGATGTGTACTTTTCTGTCCTAACCGGTCGATGCGGCCAATGCGTTGGTTCTTCTTGGCGGGGTTCCAGGGCACTTCGAAATTGATTACCGTATCGGCGACTTGCAGGTTAAGGCCGGTGCCACCAGCCTCCGTAGATAGGAAAACGCTTATCTCAGGGTCTTCCTCAAATTTTTTAATCAGTTCACCACGTTTTGATACCGGTACCTTCCCGTTTAATTCTATGAAACCGATACCAATTTTTCGAAGCATCTGCCCGATCAGTCGGTTCATTTTTACCCATTCGGAGAAGATAATGATCTTACGCTCGGTGTTGGGCATATCCAGCTTTTCCGTCAGTATATGTTCGAGTTCAATTAACTTAGGCGAGTCGCTGGATTTGTCATCCACCAAGGCCGAGGAATCGCACACCATGCGCATGCAGGTCAGCATGTGCATCAGCATCTGCATATCGTAAGGGGTTTTATATTTTTTACTTAGAATTTGGCTTACCCCGGAAGCGTAGCCAGCATGTAACTCATGTTGATAAAGGCTTAATTTTACGGGTATCTCCTGCTGTCTGATGTTTGGCAGCTCACTTAGTACTGCCCTTTTTTCCCTCCGTATTAATATTTCTCGCATGCGGTTCTTTAGCGCGTTGAGATTATAATATCCTAAGATCTTATCTTTTTGCTGCGGATCAAATACACAATGCTGGTATGAAAACTCCCAAAGTGGTGTCAAAAAGTAAGGCTTTAAAAAAGTAACAATGGAGTACAAGTCTAGAAGCTTATTTTCTATCGGTGTGCCGGTTATGGCCAAGGCATGTTTTTTAGCAATCCTGCGTATAGCGCTATGCGTTTTGGTGTTGAAGTTCTTAATGCGCTGGGCCTCGTCCAGCACCAGAAAATCAAAACCAACCCGATTGATATGGCTGCTGTCCTTTAAAACCGCTTCATAATTGGTAATAAAAAAGTACCCATCGAATTCCCGATAGATGGCCCTCCTTTCATCGGGTGGACCTTCTACCACCACGGCTTTTTCATTGCTGAATTTTTCAATTTCAGATTTCCACTGTGCTTTTAAGGATGCGGGACAAATAATTAGTGTTTTGGTAAAATCGAAAATGGCCTTTTTAGCGACGGACACACCAATGGATTGCAAGGTCTTTCCCAAGCCCATATCATCGGCGATAATGGCACCCTCCTTGAACGTCGCAAACTCTATTCCTTCCTGCTGATACGGGAAGGGTTTGACTTTGAGCAGGTCAAAATCTACTTTAGTTTGCTTAGCTAAGGTTTTAAGGGATTGTTCGCGGTAGGCTTGATCGATTTTATCATAGACCTCCGGACGTATTACCAGATTATCAAACTGCTGGGTTTCTTCAAGCAGTGATAATAAATCTTTGACATTGGCATCGGGCACGTAGTTTTCAGGTCCAAAATACGTGTGAAGCATATCTTTCAATTCATCGGACAGGGCATCAGGGCCTCGCCAGGTTACCTGATAGTCATTTAGCGGGTCGGTGTATATTTCAACGAAAGGATACGTTTTATCCAATTGATTAAGTAAGCGCTTATCGGCTTCCAGTACGTTGAATACATACAATATGTGTTTTGTGGTGCCTAATTTGTTTGTCCGCCAGTCGATATTGTCGATATAGCCGGTCTTTTTTTCGAAATCATGAAGGGTAACTTTGAATTTATTACCCTTTTCGTTGATAAGTGTATGCTCACCATAAATATTATCTGCAAATTCTACTTTATAGTCGGCTTTCAGTGCCTTGTCCAAGCGTTCGGCCAACACTCGTCGCTTCATTCCTTCCCGCGTATATTTTTTTCCTGAAGTTTCCAGTGGTATTTCCAGGGTATGATAATACTCTTCTAAAACAAGTAGGGCTGCCAGGTAATTTTGATCCCAATTCTGCCATATTTCATTTTTGATAGGATATATTTCATTGGATTCGTCAATTTCCAGGTGAAATTCAATGGGGCCTTTTTCGGCACTTACACTAAAGTAAAAGGTGTTTGGACCTTGTGCCAGGATAATACACTTCTGCTGCTCGGCCATCTTGTGAGCAGTCCTGATCTGTACTTTAGTGAGAATACTATCTTTTTGGAGTTGTAATACCTTATTTTTTATGATCTGGAGCATGTGGATAAAAGCTTTCGGTAATAGTTAGAGATAGCGAAAATCGGAAATAATCCTATACTATCCGATCAGGTTTTTTACCGGTAACGACTTTTGGCAGAAATTCAATTTTATCTGGTCCTCCACGTAAAATATTTCGATTATCTTGTATCCACCCTTAGCTGGAATGGTATGCACCTCAATTTCTTTTGTTTCTAGTCTTATTATCCAGTACTCTAGGATGCCAGCGGAACCATACAGTGTACCTTTTACTTCCTTATCATAAATATATGTGGAATCTGAAACTTCAATGATAAGATGGATGTCCTCAGGTTTTATCGAGCAGTCATCGTAGTAATCTTCACTATTCTTTAGAATAGCGATATCTGGTTCAGGTTCATTTAGATCATTAATATTGATCGGATTTTGTACGCTGATCAGTGCCTTATTGCCAAACAGTTCTTTCAACTTGTTTTCAACCCGGATAACTGTAGATCTATGCTTCTTTCCTGTCGGACTCATTTCTAATATTTCCCCGTGGATTAATTCTACCCGGTCTTCATTAGTCAAAATACCCGTTTCTATCATCGTGTTGTATTCATCTGCGTTGATTAACCGCTTCGCTAATTGTACGGTCATATTTGTTATACTATAAGTTTTTTAACCTGAATTTCTGTACTACAGAAATCAAAAGTGATAAAATCATCAATAGCGAAGAATTGCCAGCTTTTGTAGCCGCCATTTTCAGGTTTTGTATGTACTTCAATCTGCTTTTTATCCATATTGACTATCCAATATTCAGGGATACCTGCAGAAGCGTAAAGCGGTAATTTAACCTCCTTGTCATATTCATAACTTGAATCTGAAATCTCAATAACAATAAATGTGTCATTTGGGGCGGGGTGACCGTCAGCATAGTAGTTTTCTTTTGGTTTCAGAAGGGACAAATCTGGTTCGGGTTCAGTCAAGTCATTGATACGAATTGGGTTTTGAACGCTTATAATGACCCCATCACCTAGTAGCCGGATTAAACGGTTAGACATAGTGTTTACGATTGCCGCATGCTTACTTCCTATTGGGCTCATTTCTAATATTTCTCCATGAATTAGTTCAACCCGGTCTTCTCTAGTTAAGATACCAGCTTCTGCCATAGTATGGTATTCATCTACGGTTATGAGTCTCTTTGCTAATTGA
>JBCCIX010000426.1:0-4152 GCA_039028075.1 Bacteroidota bacterium
GGCGGGGAGTGCTGACCAGCGAAGAGTTGATTGCCCGAATCCATCAAGCGCAAAAAGATTTTGATGATTTTACGGGCCTAAGCACCATTGTCACGCTTCCGGGAGGCGGGATGGTCATGAAAGGCGGGTTGAAGCTCGCAGCAAGGGTCTTGCAAATTAGGAGAGTGGCTACTAGAGCAAGTAACTTTTTGAAATTTGGTGGAGACGAAGCAGTAGTGCATTTTGGGAAGCATGCCGATCAAATAATGAAGATAACAGGCAAAACTGCATATAATCTCAAGAACTATGTTGATGATGCTAACTGGATTATCAGGAATGGCACCTATAGTTCTAAACTAAACGGCTATTATCATTACATGGGTAATGCAGCGAAAGGAGAATCTCTGTTTGGTTTTGTTGGACTGAAGAATGGAGGTTCTACTATTTCGACTTTCCATATTAAAACAGCTACTCAATTGGGATTAAGGTAGGAAGGTATGGAAAGGTATTTGGCGAACATAAAGCAAATTGAGTGGATAGATAAAGAAGGTGCAGAAGCAGAAGTGTTGTTTGAAATAAACGGGAAATGGCTATGGGCTTTTTGTCATCCATGTGATTTTACACAGGACACAATAAAAGAAGTTTATTTTAGCTTCATAGAAGAAGAAATACCAGAATCTACATTTTGGGATGAGAATAGAGAACAGAAAAAAGAAATAGTACCTTCAGAAAACGATAAATGGCGTTATTACTGTTATGGTCAGCTAAAAAACATCCATCCGGTAATGATTGATTGCGGTACTATCACTTTTTCATTCGGGGATAGGATTAACGATGAAAGAACTGTAGGAAGCTATGTGTATTTTGTAATGTCTCGACTTGATATTGGAAAGGTTTAAAAATAAAGCCTACTTGCTCTCCTGGTTTTGTAAACTAGGAGCTTTATAATAGGCTTTATATCCGAATCTTCTGCTTTTGGATGTCGGATTAGAATATCGAATGATGATGAAGGCGGATGATATTTTGTAATGTTTACCGTACGTAAGTGGGTAGATGTATTCACTAGAAAAAAATGTAGCAGAAAAGGAGGAAAGAGTATTACTGAGTAGTGCCGATGATTTTACGGAGTTTTAAAGAAGTATTTGCATGATCAGAATGATACATTTAGTGATCATGCTTCTAGATGACAAATCTCGAAGAGCTGGAATTGGTGCTTGGTGGGAAACTACAAGTCATCTTAGGAATGCACGTGCTTACAATCAAGCTTGGACTCGCTTTTTCCAAGGAACACCTACCAGGCAAGGTGCTTTGGATTTTGGTAGGCAACTAATGCAGCAATATGGATTACCTGTTGGTTTTTAATTCAATTGAAAGATGAATATTCAAGACTATTATACACTTGGCAGTAAGTTGTCATCAACGACATTTCAAGCACACCCTATAGGCCTAAAGTCAAAAGAAGGAGGAATAGGTGATAATGAGAAATTGGTTCTTGGTGAGTATTATGAGATTAATTTTCCAGTTACATTCAAGCAAGAGTACGGGAAAAAGTTGCAAGATGTATTAGATACAGGAACAGCAATATTGTTTTTGATTTCTACTAAGATGAAGACAATTTTAGAAGAAAATGAATTGAGTGGATGGAAGACTTTTCCTGTAAGGGTTCAGGATAAAAAAGGAAATGAAGTTGATGGCTACTTTGGTTTTTCCATTACTGGTCGTTGTGGTTCAATTGATTATGATAAATCAGATGTAATCAAAAAGAGCTTAGTGCAAGGAGGTCCGGTGAGTAAGTATTACAAGGGGCTTTATGTAGGATTAGATGAATGGGATAGGAGCGACTTTTCTATGCCCAAAGGAACGTTTCATCCAATAGTCACTAAAAAAGCAATGCAGGCTATGAAAAAAGCCAAATTAACCAACATTAGGTTCGAGAAATTATCAGAGATAGAAACTATGGAAATTATAGTTAGTTCTCATAGGGAAAGCATATCAAAGAATCTGACTTACTTTTAAAAGATTGTGCTAGATAGATAACAAATGTGTCATATCCTTCACAAGAAAAAAACTTGAAAAAAATTTTCAGACATCTCGCTCTTCCAGTTTTGTAAACTGGAAGTTTTATCAATAGGATGTATCATCCGAATCTTCTATTTGTTAGATGATCAAATTCAAACATCGAATGAAGGCCAAGGTTGATGATATTTTGTAATGTTTACCGTACGTAAATGGGTAGATGTATCTACCAGAAAAATTGTAGCAGAAAAAGAGGAAGAGTATTATTGAGTAGTGCCGGTGATCTTTATGGAGTTCCGAAAACAAGTAGTAGCATGATCAGAATGGTACATTTAGTGATCATGCTTCGAGATGACAAATCTCGAAGAGCTGGATTAGAACAGCGTTTCCAGTTCATTAAAGGCTTTATTGATATGGTTACAATAGACAGTTTTTTAGAAGAAGAGTTAAACGATCATAGTCGTAAAGTAATCTTGGCAGCTATTCAGGATGGAGAAAAGTCTTTGAAAGAAAAAGAAGAAATAGTATTCAATAGGTTCTCTTTGGATATTTCGTTTGCCCACAGAAAAGTATCAGTGTATGATGACGTTTTTTCAGAAGATGAACCTCTCGAATTAAGCCTTGAAGATTTTATTGAATATGTCAAGAAATAATAATGAAAGCCTCGGGAAACCGTATGGTGGCAAAGCTGCTGATTGGGTTAAAAAGACAAGTTCTTCATTCAGTAAGAACGGCAGGACGTTTGAAACACACTGGTATGAAAATCTCTCTACTGGTCAGAGAGTCGAGTTTAAGACAAAACTGATTCAAGGATGGTAGTTAGATGTGTTAAAACCTCAATAGATACCGATAACCCCAATGTTATCAATAGTGATATGCGGGAGTATCTGAAAATGGGAATGAGTATATAGTTTACAGAATTAGAACATCAAATGAATCGAGCTACTTTATGATTTTTGATGATGGTCATTTAGTTGAAGTGCCATCGTCAATGTTTGAAGTTATTGAAGGGAAAGTATCTCCCTTTTGGGTAGTTTGGGATGATGGTTTAAACAATATAACCCTATGGCCAGAACTGTTTTATAAAGATGACTTCTTCGAAAATTTTTCCGAATGGGAAGATAGAGAACGAAAGGAATTTGAAAAATTAAAGCAGTACTTTGAAGAATGTAAAGAAGCCTCGCAATAGCAGGTTTTACGTCAGATGAGTAAGGCAGATGATTTATTTCATGGATTCCCCAAAAGTGTTGATAGTTACGCTACAAAGTTTGGAAAGTGGTCTACTAAGGTTGGACGTGATGGAAAAACTTACCAATGGTTAGAAATGCCTGGTAGCTATGGAGGTAAAACAGGGACTTTTGAGTTTATCAAAGATGCTAATGGGGTGATTAACCATAGGTTCTTTAATGTGCATTAGATATGACAGCAATATCAGAATATTTAGATCTTGTAAAATCGAAAGGAAGACCTTTAAGAGAAATAAATCCTGGCAGTGATGAAATTGCACTTGATATAGATGAAGCACTGGCAGCAATAGAAATACTTAAAGGGAATGAACTGCCAATATTAGGCGGAGATATTTTATCGACTGATTCAGGAAAGCTTATTTATGCTTATCAGTTTTGGGGGTCAGAATACCATTATTTAAACTGGTATTGTAATGAATTAGATAATGAAAGCAGGGTAGAGTATTCAAAAAGAAAGCTATGAGGTTGCTAAAAAAGCAATCAACGAAGCTGTTAAAGTATCGCAAGAGTTGGGAAAAGACTGTTTAGTAGTTTTAGTAGTATAAGAGAAATTATAACATTTAGACAGAGAAAGCCAGGCTTAACAAACTGGCTTTTACGCAGTAAGGGCATTATGGTGAAAAGAACATGCTCACGGTCTTCCCAAATGAGGAATAGAGGAATACTCCTTGTTCTTCCAGTTTTGTAAACTGGAAGCTTTATCATAGGATGTATCATCCGAATCTTCTATTTGTTAGATGATCAAATTCAAACATCAAATGAAAGCCAAGGTTAATGATATTTTGTAATGTTTACCGTACGTAAATGGGTAGATGTATCTACCAGAAAAATTGTAGCAGAAAAAGAGGAAGAGTATTATTGAGTAGTGCCGGTGATCTTTATGGAGTTCCGAAAACAAGTAGTAGCATGA
>JBCCIX010000427.1:0-4150 GCA_039028075.1 Bacteroidota bacterium
CTTAAGGTTCTCGGTCAACTCTACAGCGGTCAACCAGTCTGTCTGTTTTCGGTGAATAAGGCCAAGGCTACGTCCTACACGATCAACATGAAGATCACATGGGCATACCAGTTGCGAAGGTTTTATCTTCTTCCATATACCAAAATCAACTCCTTGATCATCAGAACGCACCATCCACCTCAAAAACATATTAATGCGCTTACAGGCCGATTTACGCTCCGGAGTAGCAATATGTTTCCTGGTGCGACGGGGGAAATCCTCTAAAGAGAAGAAAAGATGATGGAACTGGATGAGACCCTTTTCAACTGACTTATCCTCACTACTCATGCCGAGAAAAAAAGCCTCCTCCAACGAGTCATGTCGACGGTAAAACCAAGATAAAAATGAAATGAAATACAAAGTGTCTGTAGCATTAAAAGTTCTGTGCTTAAAAGAAAGAAATGGTTTGAGATCATTTTCACAATGATTCAAAATAAAATCATGTGGAGCGTTATCCATTAAACCAAATAACTCCTTACACTTATTAATTATCGTAATTCGCTGACCCCAGGCGAGCATTGCCGTCCAGAAAGCTGTTATTTCAATATCCTGCCGCTTTGAATATTGGTGAGGTATGGAAATGGGATCATCTTTAATAAATCCAAGTGTATTGTACTTAAGGAATTGCTTATCTAAATAGTCTTTGAGCGCTGACTGCACGGGCCTCCGGAATTTCTACTACTGATTTGCAAACTTAGAGGATTACCATTCGATAAACTCGGAGATGTCAACTATCTTCGGAATAAATACAACCTTTTGAAATTCGATGTCGCTATTGTAGGAGCAGGACCGGCCGGAAGCTCCGCTGCCATTAAGCTTGCGCAATCAGGTTTAAAAGTTACCGTTATAGATCGGGCTAGTTTTCCACGCGATAAAATTTGCGGAGATGCCTTAAGTGTCGACGTAGTGAATCAGCTGGCTATGCTTTCTCCTGAGCTGGCTGTAGAATTTGAAAAGTTCTCAGAAAAAACACCAGCACACGGCGTATCAATTTATGCCCCCAATGGAACGCCAATAAATATTCCATTCGTAAATAAGAACGTAAATAAGTGCGGATACATTATCCCAAGAAAGAAATTCGATCATCTGTTATTTCAGCACCTTAAAACATTCCAAAATATCAAATGCATCGAAAATCAAAAGATCTCAAAATTCAGTAGGACAGAAAGTGGAATTGAGATCGTTGGAAAAGACTTCTCCCTGCAATGTCAATTAGTTATAGGTGCTGACGGCGCCTATTCTACGGTGAATAAGAAATTGGGTGAAATCAGTGTTGATAAAGATCACCACAGCGCAGGTCTCAGAATGTACTATAAAAATGTCACCGGTTTTAATGAAGGGAATTATATCGAATTGTATTTTTTTAACGATATCCTGCCTGGTTATTTATGGGTATTCCCATTGTCTGATCATAGAGCTAATGTGGGTATTGGTATGCTCTCATCGGCCGTAGACAGCAAAAGAGTAAATTTGAGAGCTACACTGCGGACGTTGCTGGATTCCCATCCCCTCTTGAAACATCGGTTTAAAGAAGCCATTCCCCTTGAGAACGTTAAAGGATTTGGTCTCCCTTTAGGCTCAAAACAGCGCAGTATATCGGGTGACCGGTTTCTTCTAACTGGAGACGCGGCCGGGTTGATTGACCCGTTCAGTGGGGAGGGCATAGCCAATGCTATCAGAAGCGGAAGAGTGGCCGCAGAGCATGTAATCACCTGTTTTGATGCCCATGATTTCTTAGCCCAATACAATAAATTCTATGATCGGGAAATTTATCGAAGAATGGGGAAGGAGTTCAGGATAAGCCGAAGCCTTCAAAACCTATGTAAATATCCCAAGCTGTTTAATTTTTTGGCAACGAAATCCAACCAAAGTACATATTTGACTGACCTTCTCACCCAAGCTCTCGCAGAAATAGATGTGAAAAAAGTCCTGATCCGTCCGGGATTTTATTTAAGACTACTGTTTAGATAGTACTCGGAGTCCATGCCTCCTCAGCTTAGTACTGCGGTTTGACACCAAAAAATTACCTGCAGCCGATTGAATTTTTTAAAGAAGTAAAAAAGTGCCTTTGAAGCGACCGGGAAAGATTTTCTTCAATGCTGAGAACTACCCCCATCGGCCAATTGGCAGCCAATTGGCGGGAGTTACGTAGAACTGCCCTTTAGGGAATTTAAAGGATGTTTTTAGCTAGTAATTCCACATCAAAAACTCTTTCCCCGGTCATTTAGCATCAAAAAATTATATTTCCACTTTATCCAAATTAATGAATTCAATCCCATCATCAGAACCGAGATCAATACCGATCAGCGAGTCTTTATCAATCTCACCTCCGAGGATCTGTTTAGAAAGCTCATTTAATATCTCTCGCTGAATCACTCTTTTGAGCGGCCTTGCGCCAAACTGCGGATCAAAGCCTACTTTGGCCAAATAATCCAAAACGGCATCGGAAACTTCAAGTCTAATGCCTGACTCTTCAAGCCTGTTTCGAATTAAAGTAAACTGAATAGTCACAATTTTCCTGATGTCCGCTCGTGATAAAGGTCTGAACATAATAGTTTCATCCACACGATTTAAAAACTCAGGTCTGACTGACTTTTTAAGGAGGTCGTAAACCTCCAGGCGGGTAGACTCGATCACTTCCTCAAGATTATTAGCAGTAAGGGTTTCAAAACGCTCCTGTATCAAATGTGACCCGATGTTCGTGGTCATAATTATAATCGCATTCTTAAAGTTTGCGGTGCGCCCCTTGTTATCTGTTAGTCGTCCTTCGTCAAGCACCTGAAGCAAAATATTAAATGCGTCAGGATGCGCCTTTTCGATTTCATCTAAAAGAACCACAGAATACGGTTTTCTCCGTACAGCCTCAGTAAGCTGTCCCCCTTCATCGTACCCCACGTATCCCGGAGGTGCTCCCACCAAACGACTTACCGCATGACGCTCTTGATATTCGGACATATCAATACGGACCATCGCGTTCTCATCATTGAAGAGATACTCAGCCAGCGCTTTGGAGAGTTCAGTTTTCCCAACTCCAGTGGTCCCTAGAAATATAAATGAACCAATCGGTCTTTTAGGATCTTGAAGGCCGGCCCTACTTCTCCGAACCGCATCAGAAAGTGCAGCTATTGCCTCCTCTTGACCGGCAACACGCTTTTCGAGCTCCGCTTCAAGATGTAGCAGTTTCTCGCGATCACTTTGTAGCATCTTAGAGACGGGTATGCCTGTCCATTTGGCCACTACTTCGGCAATGTCTTCATTTCCCACCTCTTCTTTAAGCAGCGCATTTTCTCCGTGAACTTCTTTTACTTTTTGTTGAAATTCTTCCAACCGTTTTTCGGCCTCCACCAGCTTACCGTATCTTATCTCAGCTACCAGACCAAAATCCCCCGATTTTTCTGCCTGCTCCGCTTCAGATTTTAAACGATCTATATTTTCCTTTTCGTTGCGAATACCGAGGACAATGGACTTTTCATTTTCCCACTGCGCCTTTAAATCATTGCGCTTTTCTGAAAGCTCTGCGATCTCTTTGGTCAACAACCGCTCTTTTTCTCTGTCCTTTTCGCGGCGAATCGCTTCTCGCTCAATTTCCAACTGCATTATTCTGCGATTGAACTCATCCAAAGCTTCGGGTAAAGAATCCATTTCCAACCGTAGTTTGGCCGCTGCTTCATCCATCAGATCGATGGCTTTATCCGGTAAAAACCGATCAGAAATATAGCGGTTTGAAAGTTCGACGGCTGAGATAACGGCATCATCCTTAATCCTAACTCCGTGATGTAGCTCATACTTATCCTTAATTCCCCGAAGAATGGAGATGGCATCCTGGGTATTCGGTTCATTGATCATAACGGACTGGAACCTGCGCTCTAACGCTTTGTCTTTCTCCACATACTTTTGATACTCTTTGAGCGTAGTGGCACCAATAGCATGTAATTCTCCCCGTGCGAGTGCCGGTTTTAGTAGGTTCGCGGCATCCATGGCTCCTTCACCACCGCTTCCTGCTCCTATTAAAGTATGGATCTCATCTATAAACAAAATGATCTGGCCCTCTGAATCAGTTACCTCTTTAATTACCGCTTTCAACCTTTCCTCAAACTCACCCTTATATTTA
>JBCCIX010000428.1:0-4141 GCA_039028075.1 Bacteroidota bacterium
CTGACGGCACTAAAGTAGCTTTTACCCGAGATAACAATTTATTCTACGTAAATCTGGGAGATATGTCCGAGGTGCAAGTAACGAATGATGGTAAATTCAACCACATCATCAATGGCAGCACGGATTGGGTGTATGAAGAGGAACTTTCTTTTACACGAGCTTTCGAATGGAGTGGAGACAGCAAAACCCTCTTTTATCTAACTTTTGATGAAAGCGGTGTGCGTGAATATAACATGCAGAAGTGGAATGAAGGTCAGCTTTATCCAGAGGATTACCGCTTCAAGTATCCAAAAGCAGGGGAGGATAATGCTAAGGTCACCGCTACGATCTATGACCTGGCTAGCAAAGCCAAAAAACCGGTTGACATTGGCACGGACCAGGAATACTACATCGCAAGAATCAAACGAACGCAGTCGCCTACCGAGTTTTCACTAATACGTCTAAACCGACTACAAAACCAGGTGGATATTCTACATGTCTCTACAGAGGCTATCGTAAAAACTATTCTCACCGAGAAAAATGAGCGATACATTGATATTGACTTCGTAGATGAGCTTACCTACCTGAAGGATGGCAAGCACTTCGTGCACGCTAGCGAACAAAGTGGTTATAAGCATTTGTATCTGTACAACATGCAAGGTAAGCAGGTGAACGCCATCACCACCGGGGACTTCGAAGTGTCCTCCATGGTGGGCATCGATCAGTCAGGAAAAAGGGCAAAGGTGTATTATACGGCCGCGGAGATCTCACCCATGCAACGTCAGTTCTATGTCGTGGATATCAATGGCAAGAACAAAAAGGCGCTACGCTCGGAAGAGGGATGGCATAGCATTAATATGGGTGGCGACTTTAAGTATTACATCGATAGTCACAGCAGTCCTACGCAGCCTTTAAGAGTGACGCTTTACGAAACGAAAAAGAACACAGTGATTAAGGTACTAGAAGATAATGCACAACTGGCATCCACTATTCAGGCTTATAAGATCAAACCAAAAGAGTTTTTCACTTTTAAAACCGTAGACGGCACCACACTTAATGGGTACATGTACAAGCCGGCTAATTTTGATACTTCCAAAAAATACCCTGTTTTAGTATTTCAATACAGTGGCCCCGGGTCGCAGCAGGTTACTGCTCGGTTTGGCTCAGGAGCGAATGACATGTGGCACCAAATGCTAACACAAAAAGGCTATATCACTGCAGTGATAGATCCCAGGG
The DNA here is from genome assembly GCA_039028075.1 of Bacteroidota bacterium. Classification (GTDB taxonomy): domain Bacteria; phylum Bacteroidota; class Bacteroidia; order Cytophagales; family Cyclobacteriaceae; genus Fulvivirga. The sequence goes on from JBCCIX010000428.1 coordinate 1,216, forward strand.
GTACGGGTGCTCGCGGTGAGGAATTTAAGAAGATGACGTATAAAGAATTGGGTAAGTATGAATCTGAAGATCACATAGCAGGCGCAAAGTACTTAGGAAGTCTACCTTATGTGGATGCCTCAAGGATTGGTATCTGGGGTTGGAGTTACGGGGGTTATATGTCTTCATTGGCCATGTTTAAGGGGGAAGGCATTTTCAAAGCCGCCATTGCCGTGGCTCCCGTTACCAATTGGCGCTTCTATGACACGATTTACACCGAGCGCTATATGGCCTTACCTCAGGAAAATGGTTCCGGCTATGACGATAACTCTCCGGTTAGCCATTCGCAAAAGCTGCAAGGCAACTACCTTTTGATCCACGGCACAGGAGATGATAATGTGCACTTCCAAAATGCAGTGACGCTTCAAAATAAACTGATCGTAGAAGGCAAGCAGTTCGACTCGTTCTACTACCCGGACCGTACCCATGGTATTTACAGACAAGGTGCAAGATCGCATCTTTTCACCATGATGACGGATTGGGTATTGGAACACTTATAAAATGAATCACAGCAATTTGAAGCTTTTGATCTGATCAGTAATATAGTCCCCAAGACTTCTAACACTTCTCGATTCCCATCATCCAAAGGATACCAGAAAACTTGGGAAGTTCAGACAAGACGGCTTAGAAAGCATCCGGACGTTTTATGTGCGATGATTTCTAACGGATGAACCGAATTTTTAAAGGATACGGTTTCACTTCTTTGCCTCGAAATATTTTGATCGCTTTAACTACAGGTAGAACTATGGCCAGTAGTAAAAGAGACCCAATAGGTACAAAACCCAATGCAAAGGCCAAAGAAATCGAGAAACCAACCTCCTGTACTTTAGGTACCCCTCCAGAATTGCCACTTAGAGCTGGCGCTAAAAGCAGTACCATAAAAGCTAAAAACAAAATAATTTGGTAAAGAGAGTAACTGATCTGGGCATTTAGTAAGTCTCTACCCTGTCTATCCACATGGTTTACTCTATCCTTTTTATAGACCCAAAAGATCAAGGGACCAATAACGTTGCCCCAAAGGGAAATATGAAATAAGCTAATGAACTTAAATGCAAAGCCACTAGGCTACCACGATCTTTCTCTTCAGGTGGCGGTATAAAGCTTTCCATACTTACGTCAAGGGCTTCTGCAATCGTTTTTAACGTGTATAACCTTGGATCTACCTCAGCCGCTTCTATGCGCTGTATGGTACGCACATTTAAGTTGCAGGCCGCAGCCAGATCCTCTTGCGTGACACCCTTTAATTTGCGGTGGTGAACAATCTTTTCTGCGATAAATTGATTTTCTGTTTTCATGGGGCCAAGTTCTGAATTGTGCTACGATCACACCACGGTTGCTACCCGACATTTACCCGACTTCTTGCTATATTACCAAATACAGCACGGTTATTATCGTCCTATAGATAGTATCATTGAATTCTTGATTTATTTGGCCTGGGAGTAAAGACAACATTGTTAAATAATCCCATCGAAATCAAGAACTATTGACTTAACGAATAAAATTAATTTTTAATGGATACGGCCTAACTTCCTTACCGAGATGTAGCTTGTAGGCCTTCATCAGTGGCAAAACAATGCCCAAGCACAGTAGGATGCCAAAAGGTATAAACACGATGCTGACTAGTACTTTCCATGAAGAAAAAACCCGACCTAAAACGTAGTTGATCATAACTAAAAAGAAAAAAAGCTGATAAATGGAATAGCTGATTTGGGCATTCAACAAATCTTTTCCTTGACTATTCAGATGATCTACTTTGTCTTTTTTAAAGATCCAAAAGATCAATGGTCCAATAACATTTCCACCGAAGGGAAATACAAAGTAGGCCAATGAACTCAAATGCAAAGCCACCAGACTATTTCGGTCCCTTTTCTCAAGTGGCTGAATAAAAGTTTCCATACTCACCTCTAAAGCTTCGGCAATTACCTTAAGTGTATGAAGTCTGGGGTCAACCGTTGCTGCTTCTATACGTTGTATAGTTCGAACGCTTAACTGACATAGTTCGGCTAATTCCTGCTGGGTTAAGCCTTTGCGTTGCCGGTAATGAATGATATTTTCTGAAGTAGATAAGTTCTTCTGAGTCATGGTACTAATTTCTGGATTAGCGTACAAAATGAACACGTCTAGCCAGCGACATTTTCATGACTTGCGCTCAAGGTAACTTTTTTATTTCAATTGTTCCTCTGAATCTGTGGCTAACGATCTTAAGATGGGACTTAGAGCACATATGTATACATATTCAGGTGCGACTAATTCCAAAAACCGGCTCAACAGCTGAATACTGGTATAGATCAACCGCAACCCAGGTTCTTTTTCAAATCCCTGTCCGGGAATCCACCAAAATCCCGCTCGCTATCTTGTCCCTTTTCTGTATTGGGCATCTGGTTCTTGTTTTGTTTTTTAATCTTTTTCTTTTTGGCCATCTTCCTTCAATTTACGTTTATTTTCGGAAAGATGTACCCACTAATGGGCGCGCATAACCGTTACGGCGTTATGATACTACGGACTTTATCTCTCTTTGGGCGTAACTTCCGGATTTTAGTGTAACGGAGATAGGGTGATGATAGGGTGATTAATCACAATTACCGTGAATATTCACAAGAAGTGACTGCCAAATACAAAAATATGGTACCACCGGCTGGTCAACCTCACCTGATTCACATTGAAACTTATGAGCCTCTCACGGACGACGTACAAACAATATCAACCGATTCATCGCGAAGAAACAGAAAGCTATGCGCATAGAGCGGCATCCCTGCTGGCCAAGCGCTAAGCCCTGGAAATGTGTCTTTCTTTTAAATATTGCATCGCGCTGTAACTCATTAGACAGCCGGAGGCACTTCCCTCTATAAATATTTGAAACGAGGCTCCGTATTTATTCATGTAGATA
>JBCCIX010000429.1:0-4138 GCA_039028075.1 Bacteroidota bacterium
AATCAGGTCCGGCATCCGTATTGTGAAACCCTGGTTTTATAATGTTCAATCTTTGCCCCGAGGTAGTCTCAAGATCTGACTTGGCAAAATATTGATGCTTCCACACAAAATGTATGAAGGCCTCCTTAATCAAAACAAAAACCCATTAAGGTAACTGGCCATTTCCTGTTGTACTTTCCTAGCCTCATTAGTTGCTACTTTGGCAAAGTCCTTTCCGTTTGACGCGTAGATGATACCGCGTGTACTATTGACCAACAGGCCGCATTCCTTATTCATTCCTTCTTTTGAAACTGCGCTAAGATCACCGCCCTGAGCACCTATACCAGGTACCAAAAAGAAGTTATCCGGAGCTAACGACCTAATGTGGCCGATCCTATCGGCACGAGTGGCACCCACCACAAACATAAGCTGTTCGGGAGAGGCCCAGCTTTGGCTTTTTTGAATTACTTGGGCGTACAATGGATCGCCGCTAGTTTTGTCTTGAATCAATTGAAAATCCTGGCTACCCGGGTTAGAAGTATGCGCTAGAAGTATAACCCATTTTTGGTCAAATGCCAGAAAAGGTGTAACCGAATCCTTACCCATGTAGGGCGCTACCGTAATGGAATCAAAATCCATGGCTTCAAAAAACGCACCCGCATATAACTTGGAGGTATTACCAATATCCCCACGTTTGGCATCTGCAATAGTGAAATGTTCTTTGGGTATGTACTCCACAGTTTTAGCCAGGCTATCCCAGCCCTTAGGCCCTAAAGCTTCATAGAACGCTATATTGGGCTTGTAGGCTACGCATAAGTCAGCGGTTGCATCTATAATTTGTTTGTTAAATTCGAAAACAGGGTCTTTTTCTTTCAGCAAATGGGACGGTATTTTCTGAAGGTCTGTATCTAAACCCACACATAAATAGGAAGACTTTTGTTGTATATGCGCAAAGAGCGTGGCTTTGTCCATGAGGTAAAAATAAGAAAAGGCTTGATATAGCAGACTAAATAGTACATTCAAAAATATAATAATATCAAGAATTATCTTTTCTTACCAGCAAAAGTACCTCTTTGTTAGAAGTACGTTTTCTGATAGTCGCTATCTTACGACGTTAAAAAAATACAAGATGCCCAGACTACCTATATCTGCTGTGTTACTACTTCTTTCCCTGTGTATTCCGTCTTGTAATAAGATCGATAAGCAGAGAATCATGAGCTTTCCAAAAACAGATTTAACACAAGAATACCTGATTCCCAAACCTTTGAATATCAGTCCATTTCATGGAGGATTTGCCCTGGACCAGTTTACCGTGATCCATATTGAACAAGAATTTGAGGGTGCAGTTGTTTTTGCGAATTTTCTGGCCGATCAAATTCAGCTAAAGACGGGGTTAACGTTACCCGTAAATGTTGAAGAAAGTAGCTATTCCGGGACTGTCGTTTTCATTGGTAGATCAAGAGATAGTAGTGTAAGAGGGCCCGAAGCCTATGAACTCATGATCAAATCGGATTCGCTGCTGATAAGTGCCAACGCTACTGAGGGAGTATTTAGAGGCATTCAAACCCTACGGCAACTGATCCCCGCAGTCAGCAACGATACGGTAGCGCCGCATCAAATTTGGGTGATCCCTACGGGTAAGATCGTAGACAAACCTCGATTTGACTACCGGGGCACCATGCTCGATGTAGCACGGCATTTCTTTAGTGTAGAAGACTTAAAAAAATATATCGATGTCCTTGCTTACTATAAGTTTAACTTTCTTCACCTTCATTTAAGTGATGACCAAGGATGGCGCATAGAGATCAAATCCTGGCCGAAACTAACCGAAATTGGAGGAAGCACCGAAGTGGGTGGTGAATCCGGGGGATTTTACACTCAGGAAGAATTTTTAGAGATCGTGGCATATGCCTCCTCAAGATGTATAACTATAGTACCTGAAATTGACATGCCCGGGCATACCAATGCCGCTTCCGTATCTTATCCGTTCTTAAATGGTAACGGAAAAACGCCAGTACTGTATGAGGGTACGGAAGTCGGTTTCAGTACTCTGGATACGCGAAAGGATACCGTCTATGCATTTATTGATGATGTAGTGAGAGAGATTACAGCCTTGTATCCGGGGCCCTATTTTCATATTGGCGGAGATGAAAGTCACGTGACCCGGAAGGAAGATTACATCTACTTCGTGAATAAAGTAGAAAAAATAGTTCAGAAGTACGATAAACAAATGATCGGGTGGGATGAAACTGCCAATGCCGACCTTGACTCTACTTCGATTGTGCAATTCTGGGCCAGTCAAGAAAACCTCGCCACTGCCACTTCAAAAAAAGTGAAGGTTATTCTATCTCCTGCAAAAAAGGCTTATCTGGATATGAAGTATGATTCGGCATCAAAATTTGGTCTGACCTGGGCAGGTTACATCCCTACAGACAGCGCTTATAGTTGGGATCCTGAGTCCTACCTAGGCAAAGAGTACATTCTCGGAATTGAAGCCCCGCTTTGGTCTGAAACCATAAGTACTGGCAGTGAATTGGAATATTTAGCATTCCCAAGAGTAATTGGCTACGCAGAATTAGGTTGGACCACTCAGGAAAACCGCAGCTGGGACAATTATCGCCCACGATTAGCCCATCAATCCCACTTTCTAGAGCGGATGAACATCAATTATTATCGTTCGCCATTAATCGATTGGACGCAAAATAACGGCATTAATTGATGACAAGTTTATTAAAATTGAAAAAGCCAGGTTTTTTTGTTTACCACTACTCCTTTACGGACATAAAGGACGCTCAAAGTCTTACATAAATGGAAGCTACTAAAAATAAAAGTGCCCAATACGGTTTGGCCTATTTTTTTACTTTACTCTTTCTTCTCTTTGGAATACTAATACTGGTATGGAATACAAACCGGGCTAAAAATAGAGCAGAACGAGACGATCGAGTTATTGAAGAAGCATTGGAACTTGATCCCACAAAAATAGACACAGCCAATGAAGGAAAGTATGTTATCCTCTACGGTTCCTTGCAAACCGACCAGGTTTTTCACGATCGATATTTTGATATAAAGTATCCCGGTATTGCTTACAACCGTATGTCTGAAATTTCAGAGAGGGTGATTAATACGGATAGTGACGGTAACGAATATGAAGATAGTGATTGGAGGGCGAGTACCGAAGTATTTAGAGACGAGACTAAGATGGCCACGGAGTCTAAGACTAAAGGCATACTTGAATATGCAGCGGTGGAACCTATAAAAATTCAGAAATACACCATTGATCCGTCGGTTTTTGAATTTGATCGCTCTCTATTTCAACCCATTTTTCTCGAACGGTATTTTAACTTTGAGACCCACCCTGAGTACTTTTTAATTGATGATAATGTGTTGACAAATGCCACTGACCCGGACTATCCAGAAATTGGTGCAGGCAGATATACCTTTGACGGTATCCCCAATGGAACGAATATTACCCTACTAGGAAAGCAGGAAGGCACCTCAATAGGAAAATCCGGTACAACAAAAATACTAGCAGGTATTCGGAATAAAAGCGAACTCTTCGCTAGTATTAAACAAGACGCAGAAGATGTCGAATCCGGTTTCAACGGTTTTGGTATTTTCTTTCTGGCCTTATCATCATTAAGTCTCAGCTACCTGATCAAGGAAAGTAGAATCCCTGATCCCATGCACCCTGCTATTTTTAAATTGAAACTGGGGCGGTTAGTCTATATCATACTCCTGACGATATTTTTATATCAAACACTTTTGGGTTCAGCTAAACTTATATTTTCAGGAGATCCATCATTATCACTTATTCATTTCGGGTATTCAATACTGATTGCGATAGCTACAAAAACTCTTTTTGGCTATCAAATACTTCCTAAATTCTTATTTAAGAAAGCTGAGTAAATGGCTTAAGTTGTTAGCTGGAACTAAATATGCACTTAACATGTCGATATACTAAGATCTACCGGCAAGATAAGCTTACCTTTTATATTCATTTCAAATTGATTAATTTCATAACCGTCAATTAGTGAATAAATCTCATGAAAAATATCTTCGTCGGATTACTGCTTACGCTGTCCATCCCAGCCTTTACCCAAGAAAAAGACAGATTATCACTCGATCACTACGGAGATTATGAGTGGACTTCAAACCCCCA
>JBCCIX010000430.1:0-4128 GCA_039028075.1 Bacteroidota bacterium
GTATTAAGCCTGTATATCACGAAATCAAAAACGTTGCGTACACAAAGAACAAAGTGGCTTCTTTCATGATTTGCTCATATATGCCGTGTTTGGAAACACAATACATGCCGGTACTTCTTGTATGGCAAACCCTTTCTTGGCATCTGCAATGCCCCCTAGGTAACTGAGCTTGAATTTTTACTACTAAAAACACTTAAACTGGCCTATTCCAAGGCATTTTGGTGTCTACATCAATTACTTGACCAACGAGTTGCTTTGAGTGGCCCGTTTAGTTAGCTGCGCTAGTGCCAAACTATGTGGGTAAAGAAAGGTCAGCACTAAAGTTCTGACCATGTCTAATGACTTCCTTTTTTTCTCAACCTTCGTCGTTCAGGGCTACTTAAATGTTCAAACATCGATCCCATAACAGAATCAAAAGCGATCTGTTGATTTTCACTGCAGTAACTTCTAAGCTCTTGAATATGTTCGAAATTAAGACGTTCGAAATCTGACTGAACTCGAGATAGCTTTGAGAATAAACTATCTACAACCACCGCGTTATTAGTTCCTGAGTAGACCAACAATTGCTTTCTAAAGCGCTTCATTTCCTCCATGAATTTTCTGGACTCCTTAAAATGCGCTTTCCTAGCTTCCTGAAATAAGCGTTGTTGCTCGTCATTCAGACCTAGCTTTCGTTTTAGAAATCCCTCTACTTTTGGCGAACTACCCGAACGCATTCTTTTCTGGTGAGGTGCATCTTTGAACCACAGGAAGGAAACCGTGGTAATATTTATTACAATCAGAACGATCACCAGAATGACCAGCATTTTATTCGTTTTCATAGAGTAGCTCATTGTTGTAAATAGAAGGCCATTCGGAATTATACTGAACGGCCAGTTCCTCGATCATTTCCGTTTCTGAGGTACTAGTAGATAAATTAGTCATTAGAAACATCGCATTTAGGACTAGTACCAGACAAGTTCCGGCTAAACTCCATTTCCAGGCTACTTTCGCTCGGGATTCTTCCTCCATCCTCGCCTTTAATCGTGTATAAAAAAACGCATCCGGAGCTACCGCCTTAATTTTATCTAGGCTTTCCAACGTTTTCTTTATTTCATTATCCGCTTGCTTTGTCATAATGCTTTGTTTTTATAATAATGACCGAGTTGTTTTTTGAGGTTTGATTTTGCCCTATACAGTAGCGACTCAATCGATGAAATTGACGTTTGCATGATCTCGGCGATTTCCTGATAGCTTTTCCCTTCAATTTTGCTCAATAAAAAAGCAGTTCTCTGGTTCTCCGATAACCGGTCTATGGCGCTAAAAAGCACTCTCGACCGCTCTTTATTCTCAAGCGCTACCCCCGGATGGAAATTTTCCCTATAATGGCTATCGAGTTTATCTTCTTGACCAAACAATGAAGACAGGAACCCAAAGCGTTTTTGCGCTTTCTGTTTTCTTATGAGTTGGAGCGTTTCATTCACCGCTATCCTATAGATCCACGTTTGTAATGATGAGTTGCCCTTAAATTTTTCAATCGAATTATAAATTTCGATGAACACCTCTTGCGCCAAATCTTCTGCTTCATTAGCATTTCTTAGGTAGCCGAAACACAAATTAAAAATTCGATCTTTATAATTCTCCACAAGCATTTTAAACGAGTCCTCATCGCGGGCTTTAAGGCCTTCTATTAACTCTGTCTCGTTCAATTCCGGTGGAGGTTCATCTGTTTATCGCCCGTTTTGCATTCTTCTTACTCGTCTCATTCTTTGCCTTTTACCGGCCTGACTATCCACAAATAAACGCTGATCTTCCGTAAGTTCAGCACGTACTTTTTGATGGGTAGCCGCCTTAAGCTTAGCGATCTCGGTTTTTAATTCTCCAATTTCTTCGATCATTGCATTGATGCTTTTCATATCTGTATTATCGGCAGTGGTGAGGGTTTTTAAACGTGCTTTTTTCTCATTGATCTCATTTTTTAATGGAAGCAACTGTTTTTGATTTTCCATTCGATACCCCCGGATCTTTTCCTTTTGATCCACCGAAAGATCAGGAATTCGATCCATCCGATCTTGTCTCATTTCGGACCTTTCCCCAGTCCTTATCCTCTGTTCGCCACTCTTTTGACTAAAAGAGCTAATCGATAACGTCATTAAAAGTGACATGGCAATGACAACTAATTTCGAGTTTTTCATGGCTTTTAAAATTTGATTATAATGATTAGATGCCGAGCCCTTATAAAACTTGCGCTTAAAGCTAAAATAACTTGGATTGGCACCGCTCTATACGGTTTGGCAATTAATGCACCCAATCGGATATTTCTTTCTTTCGCCTATTTCTACATAAAGATGGACGTAAAATAGTGAAACTACTCGTTGAAAGCTTGCAACACCAAGATGGACAAGAAGATGTCCTTAAAGAAATCAAGCATTTTACCTCAGGACTAAAGGTTTGTAATAAAATAAAAAGTCATAAGAATACTAGCTACGAGCTTGATCAAAGTACCAACCAAAAACCCTACGAACGAGCCCCAGGCTGCACGCATAGCATCTTTAGATTTCTTACCCGCTAAGTATTCCCCCAAGAGTGCCCCAAGCAATGGCCCTAGAATAATCCCAACGGGCATAAAAAATAAGCCCACAAACAAGCCCGCAAAAGTTCCGATGACCCCAAGTCGGCTTCCTCCGTATCGCTTTGTACCGTAGGCAGGAATAATGTAATCGAGGCCTGTCACTACCATGGTAATTGCTAGCCAGATGATCATGAACTTTGTGGTAAACGGCGCTTCTGATTGAAACTGAAGAAGAAGTAAGCCCCCATAGCTCAAAGGAGGTCCCGGAATGATGGGTAGAAAACAACCAATGATACCCGAAAGCATTAAAATTCCCGCCAGGATCATTAAAACTATGTCCATGATTCAATACTATTGAAAGGTGAACATCAAAAATGAACTTCTTAAAGAACATTCGAAACCGCAAGCAGAAAAAATTGCCGCTTTCATTGGCCAGGATCCATTGAGATTCTCGGAACTTATCGATTGTCTTCTCGATAAGGAGTATCGTGTTTCCCAAAGAGCTGCGCTAGCGTTGAGCTCTACTGTAGACCAATGTCCAGATTTACTGACTCCCCATTTAGAAAGATTAGTGAAAAACTTAAGAAACGACATTCATGTGGCGGTTCTACGCAATACAATTCGCCTTTTACAAGAAGTAAATATTCCAAATGAGCTGATAGGTGAAGTAGCTGACATTTGCTTTGGGCTCTTGGAGTCAAATGAAACACCGGTAACACCTAAAGTATTTGCTATGACCGTATTGGCCAATATCTGTAAAAAAGAACCGGATCTAAAAAATGAATTGGCCTGGATTATCGAAGATCAAATGCCCTATGGTTCTGCGGGATTCAGAAACCGAGGAGCTAAGATCTTGAAGAAGCTTAAATCCTAACAAAGTATAACAAAAACAAATCTAAAATAGTAGACGAGGAATTGCCCTGAACGCTCGGGTATAAAAGGCCCTGTCCTAAAATTGAAAGCCTTGATTTTTATATGACTTGGTGTAAGGACTGCTGCCTTTACGGCCTAACATCGTACTTTTCTGCCAAAATAAATTTACCAAGCCGTCAAGAATCTATTGGATCTGCGTACGATGAGATGCACAAATTACTGATAGCTATTTCACCTGTTCCTCTTTCATGACGAACCCTAACGCACCCAACTCTTCCAAAATAGGCACATAGATTTGTGGTTTTGTGGGTATTTGAACCCCTTTTAGGTCAATCTTTTCATTTAAAATAAGTTTTGTAGCAATGCCTATGGGAAGTCCAACCGTTTTTGACATGGCAGTGCTCACAGCGTCATCCCCTTCAACAATCAATGTACTATTGATTTCCTTTTCTTTACCCTCCCCATTTTCCAAATATTCAAACTTATGCCACATCACGATCATATCCCTATCCTTATCATCCAAGGTCCACTTCTTCTTTAGAATATGCTCCAAAATCTGAGCCGGCGTACCTCTATCTAAGCCTACAAGCTCATCGTCAAAAACTCCGGCCCATTTCAAACGGTGCATTTCTGGCCCATCCAGATCCAAACCCATGTAGTGCGCCAGCTTTAACTCAACAGAGTCATGGGGGTTGTAGCTCAAA
>JBCCIX010000431.1:0-4109 GCA_039028075.1 Bacteroidota bacterium
CTGCTGGATAAACTGGGGGCGAGAAATACAGCAGGATTGGTAAAGTATGCTATCCAGTACGGTCTCTTAGATGACCACTCCCCCCAGTGACGTCTTTTTTACCATCTAAAGTGACCTGTTGAGCTACTTACGTCTTATTTTAAACTATATACATGAGACTATTAATCACATTTCTGACCTTTCTACTTACCTGCGGTTTTACCTATGGTCAAAAATAACCTCATCCTTGTATCTGGCCCGCTGTGGGCTCGGTTCCGGGCATCTTTCCTGCGGTACGCGGTAGGATCCGTCTTTGCAAAACCACCGGATGTCTTTGTAAGGGCCACGAACGTCTTCTTGGTACCGTAGTACCATCGCTTTGATTTCCTCGGGTTTTACGGTTTGACCCTTGGCACTAAGAAAAAGCAAGATTAAGATCGCTACAATACTTAGAACCCTTCTAAATATACCCGCTTTGATTACCCAATCATACATCCATTTATAAGTTTTCTAAATGAGACGACGTTTTTACAAAAAGTCACTACGTACAAAACTAAATACCCTCCCTGATTCAATTGATCAAATAGATTTATTTGTTTAAGTATCCCTTAATTAACTTGATCACCTTTAGCATTTAAGACTTCTATTTCCTTATCCAACTCGTCCCAATCGTCAAATTCTAAAGATTCATGATCTTCAACATCTTCCTTTGCAGCAATGAGACCGGAGGACATTATGAAGCTGGAGGCAAGTATTACCACCAGCAAAATAGTTGGGTTAAAAGACTGGCTTTGAAACTGAGTTGGAATAGAAAAAAACAAGAGCACGGTAATCAGGCCTCGGGGTGCAATCCATAGCTGTGGAAATATTGATCCTTTTACCAAACCTCGTAAAAAAACGAATCGTATACCAAAAGTGGCGGCTAAGACCAGGCCTGAGATGGTTAAAGCATTGACATCTGTAATTCCGGAGAAATCCAGGGTCATACCAAAGATCACAAAGAAAAACGTGCGCACAACGAAGGCGCTTTCCATGGTCACCACGTGAAAATCTTCCGTAATTTCCTGTAATGAATGTTTATTTATGAATTTTCTAAGCCTTCCTCTGAAGAAAAGATGATAGTTATTAAGCACCAGACCGAAAACCATGATGATCAACAAGGAGGACAGATGCATTTGCTTACCCACGGAGTATAGCAACACCAGTACTGAGATCAGAAAGAACAATTTCACCTTGGATTGCAACCGCTGAAGTAAAAGGACTAAGGTATAACTTAGAATTATCGCCAGGATAATTGTAATGAAAATACTCGAACTGACCTCCAGCACTATTTCAGTGGTGCTGGACGAATCACTTCCACCTAACATGAAATAGAAGAACATAATCCCCAAGATGTCTGAAAAGGTACTTTCATAGATCATAAATTCTTTCTTACTAGGTATTAAGCTGCTCACGCTGGGTATGATGATTGCGCTACTGAGTATGGACAAGGGTATAGCATAAATTAGTGCGGTGAACCAATCATCAAGAATCAATAACTTAAAAATGTAGGCAATGAGAAAGGTAGTAGCGAGGAGAGACAAAAATGCCATAAAAAAAGACCGAATTAAAAGAGGTCGCTTTTCCCTTTGCAATTTTAAATCAAGAGCCGCCTCGAGCACGATCATGATCAAACCAACGATACCCAGCAGTTCTAAGGCCTCTCTGACAAACGCTTTAATATCCACTTCCAGAGCGTTGAAACCTTGCTGAATGGCTATGCCCAAACCAATAAGTAAAAGGACACTTGGAACTTTAGTTTTGGCCGATAGAAAATTGAAGAAATAAGAGATGATGATAATTGCAGAAATAGCAATAGCTTCGTTGTAGGCATTAAAAAGATCCATATGACATCAATTTGCTTTCAATTCATTCTAAGATCAGAAATAAAACAGATTTTATGTGACTTAAAACGTTTTATTGAGTCACTTACCTAGTGAAAAGTTTTCAAACCAAACCAGATGAGTAAACAGAATAAATTTGGAACATTCGGCGGGGTCTTTGTTCCCTCTATTCTAACCATTTTAGGAGTCATAATGTATCTGCGTTTACCGATGATCGTGGGTGAGGCAGGCTTGTGGGCCACCATCGGCATCATTATAATCGCACATATCATCTCTTTTACAACAGGACTTAGTGTTTCCTCCATAGCTACTGATAAAAAGGTGGAGGCGGGGGGCACGTATTTCATGATCTCCCGTAGTTTAGGTTTGCCCATTGGGGGTACCTTAGGCCTGGCCCTTTTCGTTGGCCTTTCTTTTAGTGTCAGTTTGTACCTGATCGGTTTTTCGGAAAGCTTTCTCAATTACTGGGGCTTTGAAACTCAGATCAATAATATTAGGCTCACCGGTTCACTTGTACTTTTAGCCGTTACTACGCTTACGTTTATAAGTACTTCTCTGGCCATAAAGACTCAATATTTTATAATGGCAGCCATTGTACTGTCTTTATTCTCCATCCTTTTTGGCAACCATGATTTTGCACCTGAACTACCTAACTTCACCAACTCAGGATCTACAGTGCCTCTCATGGTACTCTTTGGCATTTTCTTCCCGGCAGTGACCGGATTCGAAGCCGGGGTGTCAATGAGCGGCGATCTCAAAAACCCAAAAAATTCCATTCCCTTAGGTTCAATTTTGGCTATTGTGGTCGGTCTGGTGGTCTACATCGGCCTCGCCTTTTTCTTTGCGTACACGGTGGACAAAGTGGCCCTTGCCAACGACTCACAGATACTGTTAAATATATCGTGGGTACCTGAACTGGTAATCGCCGGAATTTGGGGCGCCACGCTTTCCTCGGCCTTGGGAAGCATCCTGGGAGCACCTCGGATCCTGCAAGCCACGGCCGTCGATAAGATTAGTCCAAAACTATTCGCCAAAGGATATGGGTACACTAACGAACCGCGCAATGCACTGATCCTTACTTTTTTAATCGCAGAGGCCGGCATTTTAATCGGTGAGCTCGATGTAATTGCGCGTGTGGTTTCTATTTTCTTCATTACCACCTACGGTTTTCTGAATCTCAGTGCCGCCTTTGAAAAATGGACGGGGGCAGACTTCAGGCCAGAATTCAAAGTTTCAGGCTGGATTAGTCTCGCGGGCGCTGCGGCCTGTATACTGGTTATGATCCAGCTCGATCTGCTGGCCATGTTAGGAGCCATCATCATTTTAGGTTTACTGTTTTTGTACCTGAAAAGGAAGGAGCTGACCTTAGCCTCTGGCGATGCCTGGAGTGGCGTATGGTCGTCATTAGTAAAAACGGGACTAACTAACTTAAAAAAGGACGCTTTAAAAAGCAGAAACTGGCGACCAAACATCATTATGTTCTGTGGCGAAAAAAAGCAGCGCGGATACCTCATAGAACTTGGTCAGGCTATTTCAGGTAAACTGGGTATTCTCTCCGCGTTTAATTTAATTAAAAGCGGAGAAGGCGAACTTTTAGTGAAAACACATTCGCAATTATCTGAAGATAAAACCGGCTTGTTCAACCACACTTTTCATACAAAAGATGTGTACGTGGGAATGGATGAAATAGCCCGCGTTTACGGCTTTTCAGGTGTGGAACCTAATACAGTGCTCATGGGCTGGAGCAGGGGACTGGAAACGAAGGATAAGTTTTTAGCGCTTGTAAAGAATTTGAAGCAATATGACTACAACTCAATCTTTCTGAAATATGACAGTGCCAGAAAATTTGGGACACGACGATCCATAGATATCTGGTGGAACGGCAGCGGGCGAACGCTCTCACTTGCTATCAACCTGATCCGATATATAACTATATCTCAGTCCTGGGCTGGCTTACAAGCTCGGCTGCTCATCATTAATCCCAAAAATGATCAGGCCGAAAGTATCTACAATGCAACCTCCAGGATTCTGGAAGGTTTTCGGGAAAATTTACAGATACGAATCGTCAATAACGAGATAAACCCGGTATCTGAGCAGGAAATCATCATCACTGAGTCTGAAAAAACCGATTTGGTGATCATGGGTATTTCCGAAAAAGACTACCAAAGCATAGGATTGAGGTACGACGAGCTTTCTGAAATCCTCAGCGGACTGGGAAGCACTTTATTGATCAGGGCTGCCAGTACC
>JBCCIX010000432.1:0-4108 GCA_039028075.1 Bacteroidota bacterium
CACTTTATACATTCCCAATGTACCCTTTTCCCGTAACCAATAGGGCTGCGAATAGGCAAACGTCTCTGGTACGGTGATGCTGGTTTTAAACTGCAATTTCGAGTTGTCGGCGAGATAGGTGTTCAGTGTGGAATCTTTTAAACCTGCATAATCAATCGAGACCAGTTGCACCGCGTTATTCGACCGGTTTACAGCCTCCACTGTAAGCTCAATTTTGTCTCCCGGAGCAGCACTGTAATCGTCTGCTTTTACCTCGAGGTAAAGCCCCAGCACATCTTTAATAAGCTCGTTGGTCTGGGCTAACTTTATCTCCTTCCAGTGCTCGTCCTCAAGTAGCACGATATCATCGCGGATACTTAATAAGAGCGGTAGAGTCAATGCCGGTCTGGCAGGTACGTATTGCTTTATAGCAGATTCAATTTTGTCTTCAATTTTTTTGCCGCCTTTTACCCTGCCCCAGGAGGTGTCGATGCCCTCAAACAGATCTTTTTCGGCCTGGTCACCGGCTACGAACTCGAGGAACTCCTGTAGTTCTCCCCGGGTACCTGTAGATCCAAATCCCTGGCTCTTGTGCTGACTACGGCTGCGGGCCGCAATTTCTGAATAGCTTTCCCCCAACAGCGGATTATAGGCACCTACGTTTACAGCCAGTACCCCTGGTTCATCTCCAGTGATATTGGGGTTCCACCAACGGCCGGTATTTAAATACAAACGCTTGGGCTTCCAAGGTTTGACAAATTTCAGTTGTTCCGGATATTGAACTCGATCGCCAGCCATGGCCATGGCTTCTTCGGCAAAAATGGCAGAGGTGGTATGGTGGCCATGACCCGCTCGTTCATCGGGCGGAAAACGAGTCACGATTACATCAGGCCTGAAATTTCGATACACCCAAACCACGTCCGACATTACCTCCTCACGGTTCCAAATCTTCTGGGTCTCTTCGGTGGATTTAGAATACCCAAAATCATTAGCTCTGCTAAAGAATTGCTGTCCGCCGTCTACCCGTCGGGCCGCCAGCAACTCCTGAGTTCTAATCACTCCCAAACCTTCGCGTATTTCAGGACCTACTAAATTTTGCCCTCCGTCACCGCGCGTCAAGGAAAGATAGGCCGTTCGCGCTAGCTTTTCGTTGGCCAAATAAGCAATCAGACGCGTATTCTCATCATCTGGATGCGCGGCCACATACAACGCCGATCCTAAAAAATTGAGCTTTTTCAACTTCAACAGGATTTCGGCAGAATTCGAATTTTTGGGTTTTTGGGCTTCTACAGCAGTAACTGTAGCCCAGATAAAGATCACCAAAAGTGACCATATAGTGTTTCTCATGAAGCGCAAGGTTTGATTAGGCTTACGGTTGCAAATATTAAAGGTTTGCGGTACTTATCCAGACTATCACTGCGAATTTACAGGAATGGTCTGATCTGTAGTCCTGACCGTACCCCATCAGCGGCTGCTCAATGCTACTTTCATTTCATATAGTGGTAACCGTCATTCGAAGAACAATATAACGAATCACCGAACGTTCGGTCTATTGATCTCCGAATTTTATTTCATCCATTGCGTTTTGCTTAGCTTGTTGAGTACTGATTTTGGCTTTCCACATTAAACACTTGCCGACCCTAAAATCAACAAAGCAAACTGTCCTTGTAGGGATGCTTTTTTTAAATTCTGCCCTACCTGCTTTTGGGCAAAGCCTCAGTGGCCTTGTTATTAATGAGAATAAGGAACCGATCCCCTACGTCAATATTTTTATTCGGGAGCTTAACTCCGGAACCTCAACAGATCAGCATGGAAAGTACTTTCTAAATCTTACTCCGGGACCATATGAGGTGGTATTATCTTCCATCGGTTATGAGTCTTTACTCGTAAAGGTTTTCGTGGGTGACCAACCCACCATTAAAAATTTTGTATTAAAGTCAGCTGCACAAGAACTGGATCAAGTAGTTATTAAAGCCTCCAAACGTGATCCAGCCTATGAAATCATTCAAAAGGCCATTGACCATCGTGATGATTTCTTTATCCAAATACGGAGTTTTACATCCAAGGTCTACACTAAAGCAACGGAAATAGAGGATAAAAAGTCAAAGTATAAAAAAAAGCATAGCGAACCAGCTCCTTCGGTAGAGCTTAACCATACAGGCCTTCCCACAGACCCTTTCGAATCGAAAAAGGAAGACAGGTACAAGCACATCAACATGGTGGAGATCAAAAGCATACTTCACTATGAGGCTCCCGATAATTTCAAGGAAAAGCGCACGGGTTATAAGCTTTACGGCACAAAAGCCGGGCTATATCTCCCAAATTTCAGCGAAACGGATTTCAATTTTTATCAGAATCTCGTAGAAATGCGAGGTTTAGCGGAGGCTCCCATCATTTCACCCTTAAGCCGAACCTCCATCTTGGCTTATAAGTTTATTCTCGAGAAATCGACCGAGGAAAATGGGGTAATCGTGCATAAAATCAAGGTAGTACCCAGAAAAGCCAGCAACTCTACGTTTATGGGCTATATCTACATCAATGATAGTATTTGGAATATCAATCGCCTAAACCTATCCATAAATAAAGGGGGATTGAAAATCTATGACCAGCTTACCATAAAACAGAACTATAATCGACTCAGCGACGGTACCTGGATACCGTACCGTCTGGAGTTCGACTATTTTACGAAAGAAGGCAAGCTAAAAAGCTTTGAAGGAAATACACTTATTTATTATTCTGATTTTCAAAAAAATATTTCGTTTCCCCCCAAATTTTTTGGCAATGAAGTGGCCTTAACTACTAAAGAGGCCTATACACGCGATTCCACCTTCTGGCAAACTCAACGTCCCGAACCATTGACCTTAGACCAGAAGAAAGTGGTAGAATACCGGGATAGCATCCAAGCTGCACATAACGATAAAGACTATCTGGATTCTATTGAGGCTAGGTACAACAAAATTACGGTGGGCGACATTCTCTACGATGGAATAGGTAAGCGTAATACAGAAAAAAAACGTGATCTTTATTTCAGTTCCTTATTGAACTTAATTGAATTCGAGGTCATTGGCGGATGGCGATTTGGCCCTTACGTATCGTTATTCAAGCGCTGGGAAAGCGGTAGGCTACTTTGGACTAATGGATCTTTTAATATTGGAGTCAAAAATGCCGATGTTCAGGGCAGCTATCATGCTTTTTTCAGGTATGACCCTTACCGCATCGGTGATGTAGATATAAGTTTTGGCCGGCAGTTTTATTCAGTCAATAGCTTCGATGCGTATTTAAATCAACTTCGGATATCGAATTATATTTTGAATGACTTTTTGAATTTCAGCCACAGAATTGAGTTATTCAATGGCTTTTATGTGAGTACAGGTTTTAGATATAGCGCCCGACAATCGGTGGAAGATTATGATCGTTCTACCATAATCAATGAAGTTATTGATGAAACAGATCCCCTGCAGTTTGAAGATTATGAAGCGCTTATCACCGAAGCACGACTTTCCTACACCCCGCAGCAGAAATACATGACCGAGCCCAACCGAAAAATTATTTTAGGAAGTAAATTTCCTACGTTTAGCGTTGCCCATCGCAAAGGCTTGCCCGGTCCATTTAGCTCAGACATCAACTTCGACTATCTGGAAACGGCCATAGAACAGGATATCATTCTCGGTGTCTTTGGCAACTCGAAATATAAGGCCATAATGGGAAAGTTTGTAAATACAAGACAGCTGGAATTTGTTGACCTGAAACGTTTTAGACAGTCGGACCCCTACCTGTATTCTGATCCTCTCAATTCTTTCCAGCTTTTAGACACGGCTCTCGTGGCCACGGATCTGTTTTTTGAATTTCATCATATTCATCATTTCAACGGAGCTTTGATCAACAACATTCCACTGGTAAAGAAATTACGTTTTAGGGTGGTTGCAGGGGCCGGCGCGATGTGGATCAAGCAAAGCGACTATTTTCATCAGGAGATCTTTGCCGGCCTGGAACGGGTATTTAAACTAGGGGCGAGACGTAGATTGAGAGTGGGTGTATACGGCGTAGCAGCGGATTCTAATCAGACTCCATTGGCTACGGACTTTAAAATATCTTTTGACATCATCGATACGTGGAAAAAAACGTGGTC
>JBCCIX010000433.1:0-4106 GCA_039028075.1 Bacteroidota bacterium
AAGCAGACTATGCCCAGCGTTAGTCCGAAAATATTAATTGCGGAAAACGTCTTATACTGTAGCAGATTTCTGAAAGTAATAAGAAAGTAGTTTTTGAACATAGCTATTTGGCTTAGTGATGAGTGGCGTTGTTTTTTTAGTGCGTAAGGCTTAAAGCATCGAAGTACATCCCAGTAGTAAAGTAGTTTGGCTTTACTTTTAGAAGAATCTCTAATCCTTTCCTGAAAAAGTTCATGGAGATCACCCTGAATTTCTTCGAATCGCAGATCGCTGCAATACCAGGATAAAATTTTATCAGCCCACTTTGGAGGCAGTACTTCTTTTTGCTCATCCATTGGTGAGTCCCGGGATTAATTTGTACATGCGCTCCCTTACGATCTTTAGGCGATTCAGCGCACTTTTTCCCGCAGATGTAGGTGTAAAGAGTCTCTTCCTCCTGCCTCCCCTTTCCTTGGTGGCCCCACCAATCTCGGATTTTAAGAAGCCTTTATCTTCCAGACGATAAAGCGCAGTGTGAATGGCGCTGATGTTGATCTTTTTTTTCAGCCGTTCTTCCAATTCTGATTTTACATTTACGGCATAGGCATCTGAACCAATAACGCAGATCGTCATAAGTACGAGTTCTTCAAAATCTCCCAGTTCAGTTGCCTTCATTTATTATCCTCATAAATGTAAATTTAATATATATACTGAAGTGAGTTCAAAAGGGTTACATCCTGCTAGATATTAAATTATCCGGCAGCTTATTCCGTAGGGGTGCAAGGTTCAGTTATTCAGCCCTTAATGTTTCCGTTGGATTGGCATTTGCCGCGTTGTAGGATTGAAGACTTACGGTCAAAATTGCGACACCCAGTAGGACCATCGCTGCCAAAAGGAAACTAAACGGTGATAGTTCAATTTTGTAAGCGAAATCTTGCAGCCAATGTTCCACTACCCACCACGTAAAAGGCAAAGCCAGCACAAAGGCCACTAAGACGAGCTTAGCAAAGTCCTTATTTAATAGTCCTATGATACTCAGTACAGAAGCACCCAAAACTTTCCTAACCCCAATTTCCTTACTGCGCTGCCGCACAGAAAAGCTGACCAAGCCCAGGAGGCCGAATCCGGCAATAATTACCGCCAGGGTAGAAAATACAAAGAAGACGTTACTGAGCCTTGCCTCTGCCCTATACATCGCATCATATTGATCATCCATAAATTCAAAGATAAAAGGCTGTTCCGGTACTAGTTCCTTCCAGGTTCGTTCTAAGCCTAGCAGTGTATTTTGTATATTTTCGGGTTGAATTCTGGCAAAAAGTGCGTTACAGTAATCAGCTTCTACAAATAATACCATGGGTGTTATCGGCCGATGTAAAGAAGTAGAATGAAAGTCTTCAATAACACCGATGATCTCTCCTTCTCGTCCGTTCAGATTTACCTTGGTCCCGATCACATCTACCGGCTCACGAAATAAATTTTTACAAACCTCCTCATTTACTACGAAGGCGTACTTGCGCGTATCGCGTTCCTCCACGTTAACATTAGCTAAATCCGCCGCATTAAATGCACGACCAGCCAGCAGGTTGAGTTCCATATTCTTGATGAAATCCGTGCCGGTGCCCACAGCATTTACCGAAAGGCTATTGTCCAGCAGGCCAGGAACCTCGAGTGAATAACCTCCCCCAACATTTACCAGGCTTTCTGTGGCAATAGACACCCCGGTAACCTCAGCTTTTTGTTCCAGGGCCGTTTTAATTTGATCATACCTCTTGGTTACGTATCTACCGGCAGGTAATACAATCACGTTATCCCGATTATAGCCTAGTCTTTTATTTTGCATATAGCTCAACTGGCTTTTTACCACAATGCTACCAACCAATAAACAGAGCGAGATCGAGAACTGAAAAATAACGAGTAGTTTACGCGTAAATGACCCTTTTCTAGATACTTGAAAATTACCTTTTAAAGCCGTTTCCGGGGAGAATGAAGATAGGATGATGGACGGATAGGCACCAGCCAAAATACTTACTAAGATAATAATTGAGATCAGCACCCCAAGTACCTCCAAATTTATGAGGGTATCAAAAGTAAAGTTCTTAGCCGCTAGATTATTAAAAGGCTCCATGACTAGACTGGTGATGACCAATGACAAAATGGTGGACAAGAGTACAATAATTATGGACTCACCCATAAACTGATTAAAAACCTGGAGTCTTTGTGCACCTACGACTTTACGCATCCCCACTTCCTTTGCTCGCTCCATAGATCGAGCGGTTGCTAGGTTCATATAATTGATACACGCTACCACAAGAATCATCAAACCTACAATGAGCAGAACATAAATATAACTTATGGCGTTTTGCGGTTGCATTTCATCTGCGATTTCCGAGTAAAGATGTATGTCGGTGAGTGGCATGAGTTCAAAATCAAGGGAATATCCACCAAGATCATTTCCAAGCTGTGCATTCACTTTATCTGCCAACTCTTGCCCAAGGGTACTTTCATCGGCACCTGCTTTCAATTTGACATAAGTAGCATAATTGGCACTGCCCCATATTTCTTGTTTTGCCTGCCTTAGCGTTGAAAAACTTGATAAGAAGCGGAACTGAAAATGTGAATTATCCGGTACATTTTCTAAAACCCCGGTAACCGTATAATCGAACCCATTGACTTTAAGTGTTTCATTTAAAATATCAGTAGTGCCAAAATAGCGCAACGCAACTTCCTCTGGGATTACCAGGGATCGTGGTTTTTTCAAGCACTCCTCGCTACTACCGGAAATCAACTTGAAATCAAAAACAGAGAAAAAGGTACTATCAGCGTAAAAGAACTGCTTTTCCTGATTCACATCCTCCCCCTTTTGGACGGTAGCCGCGCTAAAACCGCCAATATAATACAAGCGTACACCCTCTTCCACTTCGTCAAATTCTCGTTTAAGTGCGGGAAGTAAGGCCGTTGGGGTTAAATAAATCGTTTCAGAATCTTGCGATGAGTTAAAGGTCATGTTCACGCGATAGATTCTTTCTACCTCCTTGTGGAATTTATCAAAACTCAACTCGTGATAAACATATAATCCAATAAGTAAGCAGGCGGTGAGACTAATAGAAAGCCCTAAAATATTCAAGAGGCTGTAAGCCATATGTTTGCGAAGGTTTCGTATGGCTACGAGTAGGTAACTTTTAAACATGGCTAAATGATTAGGTGAATAGTATTTTCTTTGAGATATTAGTTTTGGCGCTGAAAAAAGGACAAAACCAAGGGCTTGTCTGTCGGCTGCCGATTTACGTTTATGTTTCCTTAGATGATTATAGTGTTCAAGAAAATCCCCCTCTATCTCGTCCTGAAGATGTTCAGGACAAAGAACTGATAACACTTTAGTAATCCAGGTTGGAGGGGTTTCTGTCATGGGTTATACTTTTTTAGCAAGTCTGGCGAAATTGAAGACCAAAGCCCCTCTCTTAACTTTTTAATATCTTCTAGCGCGCTCACACCAAAAGGCGTTACGGCATAGTACTTTTTTCGTTTCCCTCCACGTACCGGAGTGGCCTCTCCTTTTCTGGACTTTAAAAACCCTTTTTTTTCTAAACGGTGAAGTGAACTGTGGACAGCGCTTAGATTAACTTTTCTTGTGGTACGCAGCTCTATTTCTTCTAAAATGGCATTTCCATACGCTTCTTCTAACACAGCCGCAGTAAGTAGGATAATCTCCTCAAATTCTCCTAAATATGTTCCTTTCATCCCTTTAACTTGTTCGCGTAAATATGAACTACGTACAACTGGTATTTACTATCTTTTGTAATCATTCTCGTAAAACTTGTGAAGGATTACTAATCGCTGCTGAGTAGGACTGGTAACTGACCGTTCCTAAAGCTATAATAACCAGTACTAATCCAGCCAAAAGAAAAAATAGGGGACTAATATCTATTTTATAAGCAAAATCAGTTAACCATTTATTCATTGCCCAGATGGCCACAGGGATGCTGATAACAAAGGCCAGTCCCACCAGCTTCATAAAATCCTTGCCTAAAAGAACAATAATTCTGGTAACTGTCGCTCCAAGCACTTTTCTTATGCCTATTTCTTTTTTCCGCTGTTCGGTTACAAAAGAGGTAAGTCCAAGTAAACCC
>JBCCIX010000434.1:0-4092 GCA_039028075.1 Bacteroidota bacterium
CAACGCGAACTCATCTCGCGGTTCCGAACCTTTACTGAAATAAGATTGTCCTTACCGGGGTCGTTCAAATGATCTGTTATCGTGATGTTGAATGGGGTATATCCATTCCTATTTTCGTTCACCAAGATCCCATTTACAAAGACCTCTGACTCTGATTGTACGCCATCAAAATGAAGAATAACTTCTTTACCTGCCTGCTCATTGGTCAACGTAAAATGCTTTCGATACCAAGCCACGCCGCCTTTGACATATCCAACGTCACCTCCCCGTTTCACTCCTTTAAAAAAAGGGCCTATGTTTTGTGCATTTTGAATAGCAAGGTCTTCAATACTTATATCATGCGGCAAATCAATAGTCCTCCAGGCCCTATCCTCAAGACTGGTCTCTTGCCCAAGAACAGTACTATCATTTGAATAGAGCCAATTCTCATTGAAATCATGGAGACGTCCAGTTTGAAGATTGGTTTGAGCGAATGTGTTTATGAAATTTAAAAGTAAGAATTGGGTGAGGATGAGTGGAATAATTTTCATGTTGACTGGATAATAGGCTAAAATTACATTAGCTTTAACGTTAAAGCAAAACAATTCGAAATTTTGACCAGAAACCAAAGCGACATCACTGAAAACTTTTCCGGGAGAGATTTTTCGTATGCTTTGAGCTTTACTCTTCATATATCCTTTCCACTCATTCATTATGTCAAGCTAAAAAATCAAATATGGATTCGTACCCAAAAAGAAAGGCAAAAGGAAAAATCCAGGTGCCTCGACGTTTGACGGCAAGTATTTTTATATGATCAAACCTTACGCAGAAAAGTATGCTTTATTTCAAACCTTATCTTTACCTTAATTTAGGCTTACAAGGTATCCTAAGTATCTTTCCCACTACTACTGAGCCCTCGGATACGCTAGTTGCTAAAGACTTTGAAACTCCGAATATCGTATACATTCTGGCGGATGATTTGGGCTACGGAGATCTCAGTTGCTATGGCCAGGAAAAATTTTCAACCCCAAACATCGACCGATTAGCAGCAGCTGGCATGCGCTTTACGCAGCACTACGCCGGTAGTACGGTCTGCGCACCGTCCAGATCAGCGCTGATGACCGGACAGCATACCGGGCACACTTTTGTCAGAGGCAACCTAGATGTCAAATCCGAAGGTCAATATCCACTGCCTGCTGAGACGTTCACCCTAGCCGAAGCCTTGAAAGAAATCGGTTACGCTACCGGGGCTTTTGGTAAATGGGGTTTGGGATTTCCGGGCTCAGAAGGGGATCCTAACCACCAGGGATTTGATACCTTTTTTGGCTATAATTGCCAACAGATTGCACATCATTATTATCCTTATCATCTTTGGTCTAATCAAGATTCTGTCGTACTGGCGGCGAATGCCGGCAAGCAAAAAGGTGCATATGCTCCTGAATTAATTCACCGGGAAGCTCTACGTTTTATACAAGAGAATAAAAATAGGCCCTTCTTTTTATATCTGCCAAGTGTGATTCCTCACGCGGAATTAATTGCACCCGATTCGGTTATGCACAAATACTTAAAACGATTCGAACCGGAGGTGAACTACAAGGGTTACGACCAAGGGCCGAGATATAGATCAGGGCCTTACGAGTCTCAAGCTAACGCACATGCTGCTTTTGTCGCAATGATCGAAATTCTTGACCGGCAAGTAGGTGAAATTGTACATACCCTGGAAGAACTTGGCCTAAGCGATAATACCTTAATTATATTTACCTCAGACAATGGACCACACAAAGAAGGTGGAGCTGATCCTGAATACTTCAACAGCAATGGACCTTTAAGAGGGTTCAAAAGAGATCTGTACGAAGGGGGCATTCGCGTACCTATGATCGCAAAATGGCCCAACACCATTCCGGCCGGATCGAACTCAAAACATGTTTCTGCTTTTTGGGATGTATTTCCCACCCTGGCTGAACTCACAGATATCGAACTTCCTGATCATATCGATGGCATATCCTTTCTTCCCACGCTTATAGGTAAAAATGAGCAACAAGCTCAACATAAATACCTTTATTGGGAATTTCACGAGCGTGGTGGTCGATTGGCTGTACGAAAGGGAAACTGGAAAGCCGTCAGGTATGATGCCTTCAAGGGCTCGGAATCGCCGTTAGAATTGTATGACTTACGCCAAGATATCGGAGAAACCAATAATCTAGCCGAGGCATATCCAGGGGTAATAGCTGAAATAAAGAAAATCTTAGACGAGGCACGTACGCCGTCAGACGTATTCACTTTTGAATCAAAAAAAGCACACAAAAAGAAGAACTAATTTCACTGAGATGTATAATCATACGTTTACCGGCAAATCATCAAGAAGTATACTCATAGCACTTTGTTGTGGTTGGCTGCTTTGTTTTTGTAGCCCTGGCGGCTTTAAGGATCAGCTACCAAGCCCACTTTTCGTTGACCCAAACCATCATGGTTCTTGCGACCCGGAAATCGTATGGAATGAGGCCACTCAACAGTGGTATATTTATTACACGGCGCGTCGAGCTACGGTGGAGAATACCTGGCTAAAAACACCCATTGGGGTTATTGTTTCTGATGATCTTAAAAATTGGACGTTTGAAGGCTATTGTAAGTTTGACGGTGAAGGTGGTCACAAAGATGAGGATGAAACCTTTTGGGCACCTGCTATTATCAGTGACCGGGGGAAATTACACATGTTTGTTACGTATAAATCCGATACTATGCCTATCCAAGGGCCGTGGGGAGGTGCAGGTGCAATTGTTCATTATGAAACCAACCTCAATGCCCCCATTGAGGGCTGGACTAAAGTAGGACAAATGCATGCCGATAGCCTCAATACTATTGATGCAACCATTTATAAAAATGAGTCCGGCTTTCATCTATGGTTCAAGGGAAGAGTTTTGGGCACTAAAAAAAATGAACTGTACCACTTACGAAGTAGCAACCTGTACACTTGGGAATCGGAGGGATTTACAGACAGTGATGTTTTTAACGAAGCGAAAACCGGACATAATTTTGAAGAAGCTCCCTATATATTTCAGTGGAAAAACTATTACTGGCTCATCACGGACCCTCATCAGGGATTACTGGTGTACAGGAGTGAAACCGCCCAGGATTGGACCTATGTAGGTACCATCTTAAAAGAGGGAGGTAAAAGGTCTTTAGATACTAATATGGCCAGGCATTGCAGCGTGGCCGTAGTTCAGGGTCGAGCTTTTATTTTCTATCACGTTGAGCCCTGGAGACGGTATGACCTTGAGCAAAAGAAAGGTCCAGAACGACTCCCCATTTTTAAACAACCGACGGCCAATCGGAAAAGCGTATTACAAGTTGCGGAATTATCGTATGACTCTGGCCGATTATCCTGTAACCGGGATCAGGTTTTAAGAATAAACGAGATTATCTCAGACTGATTTACGGATCTAATTCAGGATAAACCTCCGAAAAGACATACGAGACGATTAGTGTCCTTCAGTCTGATCTATTTATTTAAAATAATCTCAGGTCAATTGGGAGTATTTCAAATTGTCACGGGTTCATCCGACAGCTACAGTGTAATACTTATCTTTTTGATTTGCGGTAAAAATCATTGCGTAAATTGAAAATGAGCGAAATAGTAACTTTTTAAGTCATCTCGTATCCCGATGGCTATCGGGAGCAGGGATCTTTGCCATCAAGTAAGTTCACCATTGACTTTCGAGGGACAAAGATATCTCTGCTTCGCTGCCTATGGCTTAGAAGAGCGGCTTCCGTTAAACTTAAAAAAGAAGTCATTTCGGATCCGCCAGTTGGCGGAGAAGAAATCCTTGCCATCATACAAGTCAAAGACCAAAATCATTCTAAGCAGCGTTGTGCTGGTGTGAAAAAGAAAGTCATTTTTGCTATGAATACAGAGAACTTAGACTAAGAGAAAGTGTGGTTATTTGCTGCGCGGCTAAGATATCTCCACTTCGTTACGATATGACTTTAAGCGTTAAAAGCTAACTGCGACACATTAAAATGCACCCGGTCAATTTGGTTATTATGATCATCTACTGACCATCAGCAATACAAACGCACACCCGAAAGATACAAGGATAAATCTTCACCGACTCG
>JBCCIX010000435.1:0-4091 GCA_039028075.1 Bacteroidota bacterium
GACCATAAAACTTTTTTTGGTGGCATGGGTGATGAAACAAGTACAGACAAACGCGATTATCAATTTGGAGATACACTAGAACAAATATCAGTAACTGACTCACTCAGAAACGCTCAAATCAATCACGGTCTAGATAGTTTTATGATGACCGAGCAAGATCTGGAGATCATGGAAAATGAGTATAAAACTCAGACTTCAACTGTCTTGATGATTGATATTTCACACAGTATGATCTTATATGGTGAAGATCGCATAACTCCCGCCAAGAAAGTAGCCATGGCACTATCTGAGCTAATCCTTAAAAAATATCCGAAGGACACCCTGGATATTATTGTTTTTGGCAATGATGCGTGGCAAATTGAGATTAAAGATCTTCCTTACCTACAAGTGGGACCTTATCATACAAACACGGTAGCTGGCTTAGAATTAGCGCTTGATTTATTGCGAAGAAGAAAGAATCCAAATAAGCAAATATTTATGATTACGGATGGTAAGCCAACTTGTTTAAAACAAGGTATAAAGTACTATAAAAACAGCTTTGGATTAGATAAAAAGATACTGACTCGTACGCTGAACTTGGCCAAACAGTGCCGTAAAATAGGTGTTCCGGTTACCACATTTATGATAGCTTCTGACCCTTACCTTAAACAATTTGTGCAGGAGTTTACACAGGTTAACAATGGAAATGCTTACTACAGTAGCCTAAAGGGCTTAGGACACCTTATATTCGAAGATTACAGAAGAAACAGAAGAAAGAAAATATAAAAGGCAAATGGATATAAAATCAATTGTCACCTTAGGCGATTTGAAAGAATCAGGATATCAAAGCCGTTCGGTAAAACAAGAGTTACGAGAAAATTTAGTTTCCAATTTGAAACATAAGGTAAACGTCTTTGAAGGCATCTGGGGCTATGAAGAAACGGTAATTCCAGATCTGGAAAGGGCGATTTTATCTATGCACGATATCAATCTATTAGGTTTACGTGGTCAGGCTAAAACCAGAATAGCGCGAATGATGGTAGAGTTATTGGATGAATATATTCCTGCTATTGAAGGTTCTGAATTACATGATGATCCGCTTCACCCCATTACTCGAACTGGGAAAGATTTAATCGAAAAGCACGGAGCAGATACGCCCATCGTATGGATACATCGCGAAGAGCGATACACCGAAAAGTTGGCAACACCAGATGTGAGTATCGCAGATTTGATCGGGGACGTTGACCCCATCAAAGCGGCGACACTTAAGCTTCCCTACTCTGATGAGCGCGTTATCCATTTCGGTTTAATACCCAGGTCGCATCGTGGAATTTTTGTGATTAACGAGCTACCGGACCTTCAAGCCAGAATACAGGTGGCCTTGTTTAACATTCTACAAGAAGGTGATATACAAATACGTGGTTTCAAAATCAGAATGCCACTTGAAATCCAATTTGTATTTACCGCAAACCCTGAAGACTACACCAATCGGGGTAGTATTGTAACACCCTTAAAAGATCGAATTGACAGCCAAATCATTACGCACTACCCGAAAGATATTCCCACCTCTCGCAAAATAACCGAGCAGGAAGCCCATGTTAAATCGGGTCAGCAAGGAATCGGAATTAACGATCTGGCTAAAAATATGATTGAACAAGTTGCTTTTGAAGCAAGAGAAAGTGAGTACGTTGATGCCAAAAGCGGAGTTTCTGCCAGGCTGACAATATCTGCCTACGAAAATTTACTGAGTAGCGCTGAACGCCGAGCCTTAATTAACGGCGAAGAAACATTCGTGCGGCTGTCGGATTTGTACGGGATAGTTCCATCAATAACCGGTAAGGTGGAATTGGTGTACGAAGGTGAGCAAGAAGGCCCTGGGATTGTCGCCTATAATTTGGTGGGAAAAGCCGTACGTACCCAGTTCGTCAATTACTTCCCAGATCCGGAAAAAATAAGAAAACAAAAAGACCCAAATCCTTATAAAACTGTTACAGATTGGTTTGGAGAAGAAAACTCCATCGATATACTTAATAATTTTACAAATAAAGAATATGAAAATACACTGGAGAAGGTTCCAGGGTTAGCCGGTCTTGTTGATAAATATCATCCAAAATTGGAGGATAGCGAAAAATTATTCTTAATGGAATTCGCCTTACATGGCTTAGCGGAATATAGTATGCTCAGTAAGCATGAACTGGTTAGTGGCCTACAGTTCAAAGACCTATTGAGCAGTATGTTCTCTATGCCCGGACCTGACGACGAATTCGAGAATGATGATCAAATTTAGTGATCATGGAGTTATCACGTGCGCAGAAACTAATCGCGCAGGGTGAGAGTGATACTATTGAATTTAAACGAAAGGTAGCTCACCCGGCCAAAATTGTAAAGGAATTAGTAGCCTTTGCCAACACTTCAGGGGGTCATCTTTTTATCGGAGTAAACGATGATGCCTCAATCCCTGGAGTCAAATTCCCGCAGGACGAGATTTTTGCCCTCAATGAAGCTATTAAAAGCTTTTGCCGACCTACTCTCACCTACGAGGTTAACACCATTCCACTCAGCGAAAAACGATCAATTGTGCACTACTTCATTCCGTCTAATCAAGAAGCCCTCTTCAAGGTAAAACTCCCAGATGAAAAAAATCCCTTAACCTATGTTCGTTACATGGATAAGAGTATCAAGGCAAGCCGTGAAGTCAGAGAAATATTTAGAAGACGACTTCAAAATCAGGACGTAGCATTCCACTTTGGCGAGAAAGAAAAAATATTACTAGAACACTTAGCGCATCAAAACACCATCACACTTAACGAATTCAGAAAGTATGCTGATCTTAACTACTACAGGGCCTCTAAAACCCTTGTTCTGTTAGTTTTAGCTAACGTTTTAGGCGTTATTCCCAGCGATAAGGGCGACCTTTATTTTCAGCGAAAATAAGTTGCCAAAAACCCGCGTTTGTTCTTTCGGCTTACTCATGGGTTACTTAATTTTGATTGATACAAGTTCAATGATTAGAACCTTTCATGGCTAAGGCGCAGAGCAAAGAGAAGAAGATTTTCGTACTCGATACTTCCGTTATAATTTACGAACACAACTCCATCATGAATTTCGATGAGCATGATGTTGGTATTCCAATAACGGTGCTAGAAGAACTCGATAATTTCAAAAAGGGGAATGACACTAAAAATTTTGAAGCTCGTGAATTTACTCGCTTGCTGGATAAACTTGCCAAGGGGCAAATGCTTCAGAATTGGAACCCTTTAAATGGTAACACCAGAGGCAACTTTAAAGTACTGATGGATTTCAAAAGTAAGGTGGATGCCAACGAAGTTTTTGACGAAGATAAGGCGGACCACAGGATCTTAAATTCTGCATTGCAACTTCAGCACGCTGAAAAGGCGAAAAAGGTGATTTTAGTATCCAAAGACATCAACCTTAGATTAAAAGCTAAGTCTTTAGGGCTTCCGGCAGAAGACTACAGTACCGGAAAAGTAAAAAATGTTAATTCTCTTTATTCCGGAAAAGCTATTCAAGATAAAACCTCCCCCGAAAAAATAAATTCCCTATATCAAAACGGAGCGACTGACGTAAAAGAAGTTTTGGGGGAGAAAAAGCCGGTTAAAAACAGTTACTATATTTTCAAAAACGGCAAAAAATCTATTTTATCTTACTACAATCCTTTTAAGGATCAAATCCAGCACGTAGAAAAGAAAACTGTTTATGGCATAAAACCTCGGAATGCCGAGCAGACATTTGCTATTCATGCGATAATGAATCCTGAGATAAAACTCGTGACCATGCAAGGGGTAGCGGGAACTGGAAAGACCTTAATCGCACTGGCCGCAGCTTTGGAACAAAAAAGAGAGTACAAACAGATTTATTTAGCCCGACCTATAGTTCCTTTAAGCAACAAAGATATTGGCTATTTACCGGGAGATATTAAGTCAAAACTTAACCCTTACATGGAGCCGCTCTGGGACAATCTCAAGTTCATCCAAAATCAATGGCACGAAACGGATAAGGAGTACTCCAAACTTACCGAAATGGTAAACCAAGAGAAATTGGTGATAACCCCTTTAGCTTATATTCGGGGCCGGAGTCTTTCAAATATTTGC
>JBCCIX010000436.1:0-4073 GCA_039028075.1 Bacteroidota bacterium
ATCAGCTTGATCGAAGATGGAAAAATCGGAAGTTGCATTTGCATAGTATTAGCTCGTTTTTACGTTTTTTTACGACAACTTTAATTTACGAACAATGGCCTTATGCTACGATATTTCGGGATCAGGTCAGGAGTTCTGAATCTACTCAAAGAATTAAGTAGCTTAGTCTGAAGATGATAAGATCCGCAACTCCTGATGATGCCGCTGCCATTGCCGAAATATATAATTATTATATTGAGAATTCTGTAGCTACGTTCGAAGAGATTAAAGTAACAATCGCTGATATGGGCACACGAATTCAGAAAGTGACTTCGAAATTACCCTGGATCGTGTACGAAAAAGATGGTTTGATCCTTGGATACGCCTACGCAACTCAGTGGAAGCCAAGAAGTGCGTATCGTAAATCTGTGGAAAGTACGGTCTACGTGGCACCGAATGCCTATCAAAAAGGAATCGGACGCAAACTCTACGTTGAACTTATTGATCAACTAAAAGTACTAACGCTACATGCTGTCCTGGCGGGAATCACTCTTCCAAATGAAGCTAGCATAGCTCTACATGAGCATCTAGGATTTGTTAAAGTGGGACAATTTAAAGAAGTAGGTTTTAAGTTTCAGAAATGGGTGGATGTAGGATATTGGCAGCTAATTCTGAACTACTAGTATTTTAAGAGCACTACCGCATTCAAAGTAGCCTTCTTTTCCTTCCAATTACCAAAGCTTGTTTTTCTCTCATGAGTCTTAAATTTTGCGGTTTTTTCGTTCTTTCCACTTTGCACCATCAACCCGGTCCACGGGGGTAAATCATGAAACCGGGCCAATTCATCATATTTCCTTTATTGGCATAGTGGCCTTTACCCCCGTTTTAGTTGGGGTGAAAAGCGACCTTAATATTGCCATTTTCATACCCTTTCTTTTTCAAGGCGTGCTAACCCTGAAGCCCTTCCAAAATTGAGCTCTAGTGGCTCGATGATCAAACCACTCAAATCCAACAGAAAACTTCTCTTCATTGAGTTAAACTGAACGGTGAAACACTCGAAACTGAGATAGTATATTCCAATTAAATAGTTCTAAAATAGACAGGAAGTCCTCAACTCATTTTAAGAGCGTATAGCAATCACTGGATCCAGCCGCGCCGCCAATGCCGCCGGAATGATCCCGGATACTGTACCAATAATTGTGGACACGCCCAGGCCAATGGCTATATTCTTTATGGTTAATGATACCTCCAGCGACCCCAATGGTATGAATGTAATAAGATAAACAAGCACTAGACCCGCTAAACCCCCTATTACACTTAGAAAAATAGCCTCAAAAAGAAATTGAAACAAAATGAAATAGTTCTTTGCCCCCAATGATTTTTGTATACCTATAATATTGGTACGCTCCTTCACTGAAACAAACATAATATTGGCAATGCCGAAACCTCCTATGAGAATAGAAAAACCTCCGATAATAGCCCCCGCAACACTCAAAATATCAAATACTTTACCTATTTCATTGGCGATAGCTTCGGGTCGGTTGATCGCAAAATTATTTTCTTCTTTTGGTTTCAATCCGCGTTTAGTTCGTATAAAACCGGTAATTTCTCCTTCCAACTCTAATAATCCTAGATCTTCCTCTGATCCCTTCGCTATAATAGTAGCTCCTAATTCACGCGACCTGCCGGTCCCAGTAGTATAAAATTTGCGGAAACTTCCAAAGGGAATAATAACCACCTGATCCTTACTACTTACACCTAGAAAGCTTTCTCCTTCACGCCTCAAGGTACCGATAACTCTAAATTTATTATTCTTTATCCTGATGTCTTTTCCCAGAGGATTTTCGCCGTTCGGAAATAAAGCTTTGTGTATTTCATCACCTATAATGACAACATTACTATTGGAAGCCATCTCATTTTGTGAAAAATATCTGCCCTCCACAATATCGAGCTCAACAACGTCTTGATATCCGTAGCTTACACCTATAAAAGAGGTCTCATTAAAGCTATTATTACCGTGCGAAACGGTACCACCTGCGCGGGAATTTATGGCAATACCGGTTTGGCTTGTGAGTCGTTTTTCTAACATATTGAATTCCGCCAAACTGGGGTTAGGTCGATTCCTGTACGATATCCATTCCTCTCTGCTCTTAATGATGAAGGGCAGTTTGGTTACATAAAGAATGTCAGAACCAAGGAAATTAAAGCTCTCCTTAATATTCCTTTCAAGCGAATCCACGAGGGTGAAAACCGTAATAATGGCAAAAATACCTACGGTGACACCTAATAAAGAAAGGACCGTGCGCAGTACGTTGGTTTTAAGCGCATTCCATGCGAAACCAAAACTTTCAATGATTAATTTAAGAACAAACACAGGGTAACATTTACAAGTTCAAAGACTGAGCAGCAACCAAAGCCTTTCAGCGTTAAAATAAATACGACACGCATGTTTTATCACTTAATTAACTATCTTTGCAAGCTAATTTTTACAACGCACCTCGTAATTATTTAATACGTCAATATTAAATATGAAATTATCAGAATTCAAGTTTGATCTACCCACCGGATTGGTGGCATTATATCCGGCTGAAAACCGTGATGAGTCCAGGTTAATGGTAATACACAAAGATAGCGGTGAAATAGAGCATAAAACCTTCAAAGACGTAGTTGACTACTTCAACGAGGGGGACATGATGGTATCAAATGATACTATGGTTTTTCCAGCTCGGCTGTACGGAAACAAAGAAAAAACCGGTGCGAAAATCGAGGTTTTTTTATTACGAGAGCTCAACGAAGAACTTCATTTATGGGATGTTCTGGTTGACCCGGCCAGAAAAATTAGAGTGGGCAACAAACTGTATTTTGGAGACGGTGATCTTGTAGCAGAAGTGATAGATAACACCACCTCCCGGGGACGGACAATTCGGTTTTTGTTTGATGGTACCGACGAGGAATTTTATAAAACCATAGATAGCCTTGGAGAAACGCCACTACCGAAGCATATTAATAGAGATGCGGAACCAAGTGATAAAGAACGTTTCCAAACCATATATGCCAAGAATAAAGGCGCTGTAGCCGCACCTACCGCTGGTTTGCACTTTACTCCTCAGCTATTAAAAAGATTAGAAATAAAAGGAGTAGACCGGTCATTTATAACGCTACATATAGGTTTGGGTACGTTTAGACCTGTGGATGTGGAAGATCTTACAAAGCACAAGATGGATTCTGAAAATTTCTTTGTACGCGAACCTACAGTATCCGCGGTCAATAAGGCTATTGACGAAAAGAAAAAGGTATGCGCAGTAGGTACCACCACCATGAGGGCTCTGGAATCTGCAGTATCAGCGAGTAACCGATTGAAGCCAAAAGAGGGTTGGACGGATAAGTTCATTTTTCCGCAATACGATTTCAAAATCTGTAGTGCCATGATTACTAACTTTCATAGTCCTGAATCCACATTGCTAATGATGGCAGCAGCTTTTGGCGGCTATGATTTGATTATGGAAGCTTATAAAGTAGCGATGAAAGAAAAGTATCGTTTTCTCACCTATGGAGATGCCATGCTAATTATTTAGCTCAGCCACCTATTCTAAAAAGACGGTTAGTTAGATCACCGTTTTATCTTTATACCCATGAGCCCGCAAGAGTTTGCCATTATCGTCGCCGGAGGAAAAGGTACTCGGATGCAAAGTAGTACGCCCAAGCAATTTATGCCTATTAATGGTTTTCCCATATTAATGCATACACTGAACGCTTTTTTTGATTACTCAGAAAAAATCAATGTAATAGTAGTGTTGCCTGAAGACGATATCGATACCTGGAAAGACCTTTGCCAAACATATAAATACCAAAAAAAGATCACCCTTGCAATTGGAGGAGATAGTCGGTTCCAGTCTGTTAAAAACGGTTTGGCGAAAATACAGGAGGCCAAAGGGCTTGTGGCAATACATGACGGGGTAAGGCCGTTAACGGGAAAAGATATCATCGGGGCATCCTATCGACTTGCGGCTGTTCATGGTAGTGCAGTAGCAGCTGTACGGCTAAAAGAATCACTGAGAAAAACGGACCAGGATAACACCAAGGCCGTAGATCGA
>JBCCIX010000437.1:0-4062 GCA_039028075.1 Bacteroidota bacterium
GTTAATTTCTAATTCATTATTCTCATACAAATTACCACCACCCACAATGAGGCCATGGCCAAATTGATTTACTTCGTATATGGTTTGAGCAGAAAGACCCGCCTTTTTTTGGCTCTCGTATTTACTAGTTGCCGGCAATGAGATTACGTTGAGGTGTTGTTTGAAGGCTTCCCTTACAAAATGAATTAGTGCAAGGTGTATTACGTCGTTACCTACGTTAAACCCCTTGGGACGAATATTATAAATGTTAATCATTATCTTCTTTCAGCACCTGAGCTATTTCCATAAAATTAATTGGCTTATTGGTATCAATTGATTTGATGACCTTTTGAATATTTCTGACATCGGAAGGGTGGTCGACAACCAGTCTCAAATCTTGTAAATTCTCATAGCCCGAGAGTATGTTTTTGTATTTAAACCAATCTAAATTTTCATAAAAGTAAGATGTGATATGTTCACGGTGAGCATCACTTTTAAGATTTTGATAGTTCACTTTGAACGTCTGCGCATCAAAGACTTCTACGGCCACCCCATATGGATATGACCTGGGTGCAAGGTTAGTAACAAAATCTAAATTCTCCGACTTTAACAAATGAAATGCACGATCAATCAATTCAGAGCTCGGAAAAGGACTATCTCCGTTAACACGGGCGAAACTAGTTATCTTATGATGTTCCAAACAGTCTGACACTCTTCTATAAACATCGTCTAAATCACCTCTAAAAGTCTGGATTTCCATTTTTTGTGCTAAATCCAGCAAGCGGTCGTCGGATAATTGGTCTGATGTAGCCAGGATTATTTTGTACTTGTCAGATTTTTTCAAATGGTATATACACCACTCCAATAAAGATAGATGTCCAATCTTGTGTAAGGCCTTGTTAGGAAATCTCTGAGAGTTTAACCTAGCCAATATAATGGCCGCCTTTGAAATCATAATTTTATTTTTGGCGGTTTCAAGCGTTCAAATGCATCGATAAAAGAACCAAAGGTCAAATTGTAAATCTTTACATCCTGAGTTTTCGCAAAAGCCTTTATTTCCCAATACGAGCGAAAGCTGTGCACGAATTTTTCAAGTATCTCGTGCAATTTCCGAGGTTGATTGGTTGTGCCTAGATACATTGGCCTGGGGCCACCCAGTTTTTCCTTTTCAGTCCCCACTTTTAGCTGCTTGTCATAAAAGTGTTTTTGGTTCAACAGCACTTCGTTCTTTTCAGTTACTACTAATTCTTTGGTCCAATTATGGTCTGTTCCTGCCATAAATATCTTTTTATATCTGAGCGCAATGCCGATCATAAGAGAGGGAACCAAAACATTATGTGGTCTGGG
This sequence comes from Bacteroidota bacterium, assembly GCA_039028075.1. Classification (GTDB taxonomy): domain Bacteria; phylum Bacteroidota; class Bacteroidia; order Cytophagales; family Cyclobacteriaceae; genus Fulvivirga. The sequence goes on from JBCCIX010000437.1 coordinate 1,327, forward strand.
CATTCCTAAATTTTTCTTAAAAAAGAAATGACTCATACGAGTTAAGCCTTCAATGGGGGTGTTGTTAAAGTAGCAAATATTGATGTTAGGGTTTTGAATCACATTTTTTTTCCAACCTTGTTGATTTTGTGCCAACATTGGAACAAAGAGATTCATGTGCCAGGTTGTTTTTTCTATCATAGCACTAAAAGCCTTATTTCGGATTTCGCTCCATCCTTCCTTTTCATCTTCTAAGAAATACTCCGGAGCTGTAAGAATATAATGCGTAGGTTGTATCCTGACATAATTATCTGTTCTGGAAAAAAAGTTAACACAGATTATGTCTTTATTATCAAGAAATTCGATCGAATCGGTTAGGAAGTCATTTAGTGAAGGGCCATTAGCAAGAATAACACACTCTTCGCTTTGACTTAGAGGAAAATACACCCTGAATTTAGACAAAATTAAAACTTTAACTAAGCTAAGCATGGAGCCTACAAGTCCTTCTATAAATAGTTGGGCACTGGACTTATTCATTATGACATGTAACCTTTAATTACCCAAAGTCTAAATTTAATAAGCATATTGGCTTTTTCGAATTCCAATCTAATGTAGTAAAGCAAGGCAAGTACTACTGTACCTACCACTTTTATGGCTTCATCGATTGCTTTTCGAAAAGTTGCCGACTTAGGTAGCTTCTTTAGTCTCTTTTTTTCGCTAGTTCCTACTCCTACGGCTAAACCTTTAATATACTCGTTTTGCGTACGCTTTGCTGGAATAATATGATCAACGCATACCTCAGGACTGTAATAGATAAGCTCTTTACCCTGTCTTAAGCGGAAAATCAGGTCTTTTTCATCCCCACCCTCTAATCCTTGACCCCTTCGACCCAATTCTGTATTAAACAAGCCGTAATCCTCAAAAACCTTGGCGCGATACGCCATATTAGCTCCTATTGGAAATTTTCCTCGCCTGAATCTCTGTGGCTTGGCTCCCATATCCAGAGCTGCAACCAAAGGAAGAAGATATCTGCTCATCCACTTTGGTTTTTCACTTTCATAGAGTGGGATTATTTTACCGCCGATGGCTGACACATCGGGCTCGGAGCGAAAAAAGTCAATGATTGCCTTACAATAATCTTTCCTGACGTAAGCGTCATCGTCAATAAATGAGATTAATTCGCCCGAAGATTCCTTTATTCCTCTATTACGAGAATAGGTATGACCTTGATTCTTTTCTAGTACATAGGTCCATTTGCCATCTAAATGTTTATCCGTTAAAAATTGGGCCACCTTAGACTCGGTGTCGTCCAGACTATTGTTGTTGACTATAATTACTTCATAATCGTCAGGATCTATTCCCTTCTGTTCGTGGAGATGCTGTAATGCACGAATTAGATAAGTAACCCGATTGTAGGTGCAAACTACTACCGATAGCTTAGGCATTTTTACCTTTATATTGCTTTAGGGTAAAAACGAGGGACCCAAAAAAAAACAAAATCAGCAACCCCGAAGATGCCATCATAACCTTGTTTCCAATAAAGTAGGAATCCGGCCTAAATTCAAATTCAACAGCGTGATTACCGGCAGGTACTTCCAGTCCGCGGAGCACATAATTTAATCGAATGTGCTCAACTTCGTTGCCATCAATTTTAGCGATCCAACCTTCAGGGTAATAAATCTCTGAAAAAGCAACAAGGCTGTTTCCTTCGGCACTAACTTTATATTTCAAATAATTTGGGTTGTATTCTTCCAAACGAACAGAACCCTTAGGGTCAAAATTCGATTGCGAAACATCAAACTTACTCACGTCAATCACAGCGGTGAACTGATCTGATAAAGCACAGGTGGCGGCAATCTCTTCGTCCGCTGAGTTTACGCTTTGCACCTTACTGACCATCCAGGCATTTCCAAATGCCGACGTATTGGGCACCACAGCATTGGCCTCACTACCATAAGTGAGATATTTTGCGTTTAGCATATTAAGGATCATTAAGCCGGAAAAGTCCGTTATGCCTTGTCTTAATTTTTGTATCACCTCGTTTTTTTGATTATCTAAACAATAGTCAGCCAGTTCCTGGTATCGCTGCATTTTAGCACCATGATACCCACCTAAGGAACTATGATGGTAACTGGTGCGAGCTTCGCCCCAGGTGTTTGCAAGATTGATAACCCTGTAATGAGTAGCAGCATTTTGTTTGATCAGTTGGTCTGCGGCCGTTAGTTTAAAGTATTGTGTTTTGGCCCTTCGTTGGTAGTCATCATTATTAAGGTAGCGTCTACCTACAAAAAATAGATCCAGAAAAACTAAAACTGCAAGCAATGCAGTTGCTCCATTCACACTTAACTTTCTTTTTAATGTAAAAAGCAAGGCTATCGCTGAAAAGAGGATGAAAAAGAATGATCTTAACGCATCGGATTGAAGCATATGCTGTCGTTGATCCCTAAGCACGTCCAGAAACCAAGGCGGCAGCTCGGCAAAGCTAGCATCAATTGGGCCTCGAAAACTGGCCATCGTACCATATAACCAAATGAGTAGACAGCTCCCAAGCGCAACCCCTAGAGCAAGGTAGAGTTTTTTAAGCGTCACCTTGTTCCGATCAATTTCCAGGACTTTATCCAGACCTAATGTCCCAAGTATCGGGATGGTGAAAATGATAATTGCCAAGGCCATAGTTACTGCCCGGAACTTGTTGTAGTACGGGAAATAATCGAACATAAAATAGTTAAACCACTCTAAATTTTTACCCCAGGCCAA
>JBCCIX010000438.1:0-4049 GCA_039028075.1 Bacteroidota bacterium
GTGCCGATGTGATCATTTTGAAGTGGAGAATTCAGTTCAAAAGCTACGAAGTCGCCACCAGCACCGCCGTAATACCCTGTCAAACCAAGTGTCCAGTCATCGGATAAGATCCGGTTATACTGTGCCTGAAATAAAAACTGACTAAAATCATCGTCGTCATTGTCGCTTAGCGGGTTAAAAGTTGGGTCCTCATCTAGCAATGACTCTTCTACAGTGAAAAATCCTAACCCATTTTCCGACCTTGACGTAAAGAAAGTGATCTTGAGTAAGTCTCTATCTCCATAGTAGCCACCGCTTAAAAAGAAAGAGGTTGCATCAGAATCCGTATTATCTCGATAACCATCGGAAGTCAACTTACTGAAGCCCGTCATAAAACCCCACCCTTTTTCGTTGATGCCCGTAAAATGCTGAAAACTGCCACGGTAAGTCTCAAACGATCCTGCACCGAATTGTGCGGTAGTAAATGCCTCCTTGTTACGCAAATTGAGCGTTTCGAAGTTAATAGAACCTCCATAGCTACTCACACCGTTAGAACTTGTTCCCACTCCCCTTTGCACCTGAATACTCTCAAAATTAGAGGTGATATCCGTGAAATTGGAAAAGAATACACCCTGATCGATCATATCATTGAGTGGCACGCCATTCAAAGTAAAATTGATACGCTCTTGATTAATACCCCTTAAACGGAGCTGGCCGTAATTAGCAAAGGCCGTTCCCGATTCTGAAAAGGTGTACAACCCGGGGACAGACTTCTCTAACAAAAATATGGGGTGTTGACCCACGTAAACCTCATCTATTTCCTTTTTAGAGAAGTTCGCGAATGGCACAGGTGCCTTTTCAGTAGCCCTTACCGCGCTGATAGCTATTTCTTCTAAATTAATTGTTTTCAGGCTATCCTGCGCTAAGGACAACAACGGCTGTATCAGCAGCGCAGCTAGTAATAAAATTCTCATGTTAAAAAACTTAATAATTCCACATTAGGAAGTGGGGACTTCCCGTAATGGTTATCATACATAGGTTTTCACAACCTTCCCTACGCCAGCATTACCCGGATCAGGTTTATGGGTATGATCTCAGCCGATATTATGGCACCCCAACTGCAAGTATAAGCACTATCCGCCATTTTGCACATTCTACCATAAAATAAGCGCTAATCAAGTGCGTTCTGAGTAGAAAAAATGAATAAAAGATCAACACCTTGAGCATTAGAAATAAAATCAATAATTAGCTACTTTAGCCTATTACGGGACGAGGGATTTTAACCTATGAAGAAGAAACTAATCCTCACTATTTTGTGCTTCGGTGGTATTAGCGTTAACACACTAGCACAGATCGATAACCAAAAAACAGGTAGCTTGAATGCCATACTGACAACGCTGTATAATGTCATTTCAGGAGAAAAGGGAGAGCCCCGTGATTGGGAAGTATTTAAATCACTTTTTCATGCTGATGCCAAGCTTATACCTTCCGGAAAGGATCAAGCAGGTCTGCACTTCGCCCGATTTATGACACCAGAAGAATACATAGAAAAGTCGGGACCATGGTTAGTGGAAAATGGTTTTTTCGAGAAAGAAATTCATCGCAAAGTGGATACGTTTGGCAACCTCACTCAGGTATTTAGTACCTACGAATCCTTCAAAAGTGAAACCGATGAAAAACCATTCATGCGAGGTATCAATAGCATTCAACTACTCAACGATGGTTCGCGCTGGTGGATCTTAAACGTTTACTGGATGCAGGAGTCCGAATCCAGCCCAATTCCGAGTCAATACCTTCCAAAAGAATAAAAGTAAGTTACCAAAGTAACTTTAAGCTCGATAAATACAAACTATGGTCATTCGTAATACATTGCTCTTACTACTGTTCTGTTCGTTAACTTCTATAAATGAACGAAACTATTCGCAATACCATCAAGAGGTTATTAAAGCAGAAAGGCTTATTGCCAATGAAAAATTTCACGATGGACTACTTACGCTCGAGACGCTATTTGAAAACTATGAATTCATTTTTCTTCGTGAATACAAAATAGCAGCACAACTGGCCGCGGTAATTCAAAATGACACCAAAGCACTTAGTTATATCAAAAAAGGTATCGCCAAAGGATGGTCCCCAAAGGAAATAGCAAAAAACAGACTTCTGGCACCCTTCACAAATGGTGCGAATTGGGAAAGCATAAAGCTAAATTACAGTGCAAACCCAGAGCACCTGGAAATAAATTATGAGCTAAGACAACGTGTGCAGGCTATGTACAAGAAAGATCAAAAAAAGGCCTTTAGTGCATTGTTAAGAATAGGAAACAAAGCTCAGGAGAAATACGGAAGTAAGAAATTCGCTCCTCATAGTGAAGCGCAAATGGCCGAACTGATCAATATATTGGATACCTATGGCTATCCAGGTGAGCAACTTATTGGAAATAATTATTGGATGTCTACAATTTTGAGTCACCACAATTCTCTTTCTGAAGAATATGTTAAAAATGACACTCTTTTTCAATTCATCAGGCCAAAGCTTGAAGTCGCATTGAATAAAGGAGAGATATCACCTTTTGAGTATGCTCTTATTTCTGACTGGAGGATGGCTGTAACAAGCAATCACAGTTCCACCCTATATGGTTATCTTGGTGCAATACAAGATGCAAAAGATGTTGAAAAGATCAACAATAGTCGCTCTAAAATAGGATTAAGGAGTATCACACTCAGAAACAAGCTCTTCGATATCCAGGAAGAGTTTAAGCTGGATTTCTATCTACCCGGCAAGCCATGGCGTGAGGGTAAAATGACGTTTTAGTATTTTTTGTATCTTGTTCTTAAAATTTCAGTTATGAAAAATCATTTGCCATTATCGGCTAAAATCGCACTACTGATCAATGGAAGCGTCGGTTTAATCCCCCTTTTTCTTATCTTATTTGGGCTGATGTTTTCCTATAACCTGCTTCAAAGTATCGATATTCAGGCTACGATTTATTTATCTGGAGATACTGAAATTGGAAAAGGTCGAATTGTAAACGTATTTGACACCGACTATTACGTCAATAGTGAGGCCGTTTATGGTTACGATTATATCTTCGACGCTCCTAAAGGACCATTAGAATGGACTTCGTACGGCTACACCTACTTTGATGTAGGACAAGAAGTAGACATTGAATACAACCCAGACCAACCTGAAATAAATAGAATAGCCGGTACCACCAGTTCAATGGGCGGTGGATCTACTTTTCTGTTTGCCATACCTCTTCTGGTCGGAGTAATCTGGTTCTTAATTAATATTAAAAATGGATTGAAAAAAATCCGTGTAATAAGCAACGGAATCATTGGCAGAGGCGAGCTGGTAAGTAAAGAGCCCACCAACTCGAGCGTGAATGGCCATACTGTATATAAATTAATGTTCGAATTTAAGGCTGGCGATAGACAGACATATCAGGTTAGCACTAAAACACATAAAACGCATGAGCTGGAAGACGAGAACTATGAGACACTAATCTATGACCCGCAAGATCCGAGCAAAGCATTTCTGGCAGATAGTCTTCCGTGGGGTGTGCCTGCAGTGGTGAAAAAAATAGGGCGCCGATAGCCGAAAAGATCAAATGCGACCATTCTTCCTTTTACTCCTTTGCTCACTGATTATGGAATTTTCTTACGGCCAGGATTGGCCAAACCTATCCAAATATCAAACTGAAAACGATTCTTTGGGTTCGCCCGGGGCTGGTAAGGAAAGGGTCGTTTTTATGGGGAATTCAATCACCGAAGGTTGGCTGCTAAATGATAGCCTGACTTTTTTCCAGGAGAATGGCTATGTAAATCGAGGCATTGGCGGACAAACCACCCCGCAAATGCTTATTCGTTTTCGACAGGATGTCATTCAGCTACAACCCGCCGTGGTAGTTATTCTGGCCGGCATTAACGACATAGCAGGAAATACGGGGCCATCTACCCTAAATATGATCATGAACAACATTAAATCGATGGCTGAATTGGCTAGCTCCAACCACATCAAGGTAATTATTTCATCCGTATTACCTGCCCGTGACTTTCCCTGGAGACCCGGTCTTA
>JBCCIX010000439.1:0-4032 GCA_039028075.1 Bacteroidota bacterium
GAAAGCTTATTTTGGCTGAAGAAATAGCCGATTTTCTCAACCGGTACTGCCACGATTTTATTACCGGTTTTTACCATAAATCTGGATTTGTACTCCTTATGTTGACCCTTGATCATCGCTACCAACTCGTCGTAAGGAAAAGGAGCTGGTTCCTTTGGGCTTAAGGCATTGAATTTATCCAAACTCTTTTTGAGTTTCTCTCTTTGAACAGGTTTAAGTAGATAATCAATACTATTAACTTCAAAGGCTTTTATGGCATATTGATCATAGGCCGTGGTAAAAATAACTGCGCCGGAGTAATCAACCTGCTTAAAAATATCGAAGCTAAGTCCATCCAATAACCTGATATCACTTATCACTAACTCCGGCTTGTTTTGCTCTTCAGCAAACCATTCAACGGTCGCTTCAATAGATTTAAGCTTACCCAGAATTTGGATAGAACCATCCAACTCTCCCAGGAGGTTCTCAAGTTTCTCGGCGGCTAATGTCTCGTCTTCTATAATCAGGACTTTCATACTGTTTCTACTTCCAAAAGGGGTATTTTTACCGTAAAGGTTTCCGTACTTTCAATCACTTCCAGCTCTGCTTCGCTAAAGTAGGTATACCTTTTTCGAATATTATTCAAACCGCTCCCCCCCACTTCTCCGAGCTCATCCGGCTTCTTGAATAATGAATTTACTACTTCCAAGAAATCATCACTGGCTGAGCGTATCGTCACTTGCAATGGGCGTTTTTCACTAATAATATTATGCTTTATGGCATTTTCGACCAACATCTGCAGGGTGAGCGGAGGTAGCATTTTGAATTGATCCTCGGGCTTAATGTCAACATTAAACTTGATATTATCTTCAAATCTCGTTTTCAGCAGATAAATGTAAGATTCTATAAACTGAAGTTCTTCTTCTAATGATATCAAATCTTCATCCTTAGATTTAAGAATTACCCGGTAGACTTCGGCAAATTTGTCCAGAAAGTCTTTAGAAAGTCCCGTGTCTTTGTCAATCAATGAAGAAAGAATGTTAAGGTTATTGAAAAGAAAATGTGGATCCAAATGATTCTTTAGTGACACCAACTCCGCATGAACCGTTTCTTTTTTAAACTTTTCCGCTACGAGCTCAGACTCTTTCCATTGGTTCAAAAAGTGAATACTGAAGTATATCGAAAACAACGGAATAAAAATAGCCAGTCCAAAAGTATTCATCACAATGATCTGCTCATATACCGGCGGATCAGCAGTTAGTAACACCTTAAACACCACATAAGTGAGGTTCATGATGATCAATGAATAGATAATGCCTACGGCAAGGTGGGTGTAAAATCGCTTAGTGCCGTACTTTAACCAAGGAAAGTACCTGTTGAATTGCCTGGTAATTAACCGGTTCCCGAGCCATAGTAAAATAACAACCGAGGTAAACCAACTTACTGTAATTACCATAGTGGCTTCTATGGCTAATTCAGTAGCAAAGAAATAAGCAAGTAATTCAGCAACGATTACTAAGGCAATAATGCCATATTGCAGGTACTCTTTTTTTATCCTTAACAAATCTGTTATTGGTCTATAATTGACTAAATCTCGATATCTGATCTACTAATCAAAAATAATCTCGTCAATTTTTTTCCAAGAAATGTATTCGGGCTCACGTGATCCTTTTTGAAAGACTAAAAGACCATCATTGCTATCTGAAACATCACGCATGTCACCCAGGAGAAGAGTGTCTCCATTGCGTAATTTCAATTGTGAATAATTGTAGTTTTTAGGTTTAATACTCTTAATATTTCTGAAGGGAATCCTGTATTCCAACTCATCGTCCTTTCCTTCTAGAAACTCAATGTCGATGGCCTCATCAATATCAAAAACGATGCGACCCGAAATCTTATCGTCATTGTACGTATATACCGTACCTACCAAAGGTTGAGGTGAACCGTAGCTGCGGTAAGCTTTACCACTAGATTGAACGGCAGGATCAAACGTAACACTATTGAATACTTTCCAGGGAATATCTACCTTACCTACACCGTCAATGGTCACGATTATGCCGCGATTTCCTGAGTTTACATCATTTGAGCCCGTAAGATAAAAAGTACGGCCATCAAGTAATTCTACATCCGAACCGCTTCGGCCGCTTTCAATCTTCCTTATTTTGCCAAACGAAATTGAGACATCACCATCTCGGGTATCGCCGTCTAACTTATCCGTGCTAATGCGCTCATCGTGGTCCCATTGGACATAACCCGTCAAATCACCTTTACGATAGACATTTACCGTACCGTACAATGCTTGACCAAATATCGGTCTAAGTTTAGCGGGAGTAGGTAAAAACTCCACGCGCCGGACTCTGTTCCATTTGATGGTCAACTCACCGAGCTCATCATCCAAAATTCGAATGGAAGGGCTCAGATCATTGTAACCTTGCGAACTGACCTCTATTTCTTCTCCATTCTTAAGCATAATCATGGCTCGGCTATCACTTACATTTTCGATACCTGCTATGTCTCCAAATTGAGTTACAAATTGGTGACTAGTCGTGCTTTTATTCTCCCAAATGCTGGAAAAGGTCCAATCAAAGTTAGACCATGAATCCTCATCTTCATCTCGTTTTCTTGGCCGATATTGACGATTTCTATTGGATACCTTGGAAGCATTAAAGTGATCATTCCAAAAGGCTTCTTCTTTACCCCATCTAAGTTGACCCTGATAGGTGTTGTCCCTGGTGAAAACTTTGCCGTATATGAAACCTTCCGTATTCTGCGCTTGGGTTTCAGTTAAAGCAATAATCAAAGCAATGATTAAACCTGCACTCAGCTGCACTGCCCTCTTATTGTTCTCGATTAGAATAATCACTTTTTCTAAAAATCCCATGGTACAAATAAGCGAAAATATAACAGACTAAGTTTCATACCTTCCGCCGAGTAAGCTGACTATTAAACCGAATCGGGATATATACCTACCGAAGCTGATGGACTTACGGACTTAGTATTATATAACCCGGACTTTGTAACCTTGATCAGCAAGGAGACCACCTACTTTTTTTCTAAAATCTCCCTGGATCAAAATTTCACCATCTTTGGCAGAGCCTCCCACACCACATTTGGATTTGAGCAGCTTACCAAGCTCCTTTAGATCGTCAGGGGTACCAATAAATCCAGTCACCAAGGTAACCTGCTTGCCTCCCCTGGCTTTTTTGTCCAACTCGACCCGAAGAGATTGACTAGAAGCTTCCAGCGTTTGCTGAAGCGCGTTGGAAAAGTGATTGTACTCAAAATTATCGTCTGTTGAGTATACTACCCCTTCCCGATTTTTCCAATTGTTTTTCTTCGCCATAACAAGGTCAAATTACAATGATCAATAATCAAATAACAAAAACTTTTTTTTACATCTTTAAAATGCCAAATCAATCCGGATGTTGCTGAGTATACTTGACACGCTACAGATCATTGCTACTGTATCAATCACCATCGCCAGAGCAATAATTAATGCTAACATTTACAATCGGCTTCATGAAACAGATCAAAAAATGATGATCTCCACGGATGACCAATTCATAGATACCGATGATAGTGCTGAATCTGTTTTATTTGCGGCCTATTGTGCATTAATACTAATTTGGATCAGGTTCAAAAAGAAGACCTGAAATGGGTATTAACAAATTATATTCTGAGTGTGATGACAGGCCTTATCCTATATAATCTTTTACGCTAAGAATCCTAAAAATCCGGACAAGGGATCTGCATAACATGCTTGGGAGGCTTTCTGGGATCTTTCGTAGACCAGGTGTATGAAATAGATACCTCATGTGCGCCCCCACTTCCTGAGCCAAGCCGTGATATGGTGTAATCGTAGCTGTAACCGATGTTCAAAGCATCTTTAGGACGTTTCTTAGTGAAACCAACCAGCATTACAATAGACTCATTATTATTGAAGCCCTCCAGCGTTTTAAATGGTAGCCCACGATACCACGCCCCAAAGATCAATGGTTCCAAAGTCAGGTAGAGGCCCAAGTCCAACTGATCAAATTCACCCTGGGATTTATA
>JBCCIX010000440.1:0-4027 GCA_039028075.1 Bacteroidota bacterium
CCGACAAACCCTACGATAGAAAGGCCTTGTTTAGTGATGTCCTGACTCATGGCCACACAGGAGCTGTCCACCTCCTGTATTTTAAGAATAAGCCGTTCAAAGCTCTCGAAAAACTGATTAATCTCTGATTTTGTCGCCATGCAGTATCTTCCCCAAGATAAATATTCCACTAAAATAACGCTTTTCTCGAAACCAAAGTTTGAAATTTTATTACGAAAATCGAAATATTTTGAAACCAAAGTAATTGCAGTGACGTTTCAACGTTCATATATTTCGAACCACGAAATATTTTAAAACCAAACAAAAACTAATACATGTTATGTCTCCAATTTTAAATGATGTAAAAGAAGGTTCAAAGCGCTTTGGAGCCGCCTGGGGCGAGTTTGTCCTAAAATACCGTTGGCCGGTGTTAGCTGTGGCCATCGCCTTAGTTATGGGATTGGCCATGGGTGCTTTAAACCTCGGCTTTGATACAGATTACCGGGTATTTTTTAAGAAAGACAACCCAAAAAGACTTGCATATGACGCCATTCAAAAGAAGTACACCCAGGATGATAATGTCCTGATCGTTATTGAGCCAAAAGACAATACAGTATTCACGCCCTCAACACTCAGTGCGATTGAGGATTTAACGGCTAAGGCCTGGCAGGTGCCGTTCTCGACCCGCGTAGATGCCGTTTCAAATTTTCAACATACCTATGCTGAAGGTGATGAACTCTATGTGGAAGACCTGGTAGAAGGTGCGGAGGTCAAAGATGGTACTGATATTGCCAAGATAGAACAGGTAGCCTTAAGTGAACCCCTATTAGTTCATCGGCTGGTGAATGAAAACGGAACGGTGGCTGCTATTAACATAACGGTTCAGTTTCCAGGTGAGGACATTACTGAGAACCCGCAAGTCATTAGTTACGTGCGTGATCTCACTGAGACATTTGAGGAAAAAAACCCCGAGATAAAAACCCATCTATCCGGAATGGTGATGCTGAGCGGAGCCTTTTTCGAAGCGTCAGAAAAGGACAATACAAGTCTGATTCCCTTAATGCTCCTGGTGATCTTGCTTACTATCTTCTTAGCTACAAGAACGCTCTCGGGTACCTTTGTTTCATTGCTTGTCATAGTATTCTCCATAATGGTCGGAATGGGTTTTGCCGGTTTTATGGGTATAAAGCTCACCCCTCCGTCCGGGGCTGCACCCATTATCATCATGACCCTGGCCGTGGCTGATAGTATTCACATTCTAATTACGATGATGCAAGGCCTAAGAAAGGGGATGACCAAGAGAGAGGCCATTGTCGATAGTTTAAGGGTCAATTTCATGCCGGTGTTTATTACCAGCTTAACCACAGTCATTGGCTTTTTGTCCATGAACACGGCGGAGGTACCACCGTTCAGAGATCTCGGCAACATAACAGCTGTGGGTATGACCATGGCATTCCTTTTATCGGTGACGTTACTGCCCGCGGTGATGTCCATGCTTCCGGTGAGCGCAAAAGTGAAAGATCCGGAATCCAGTAAATCCCATAAGTTCTACAATGGGCTTGCAGATTTCGTCATCGCCCGAAGAAACGCCACACTGGCTGGCTCAGTAGTGATCATCGGAATATTAGGCTACTTCGCCATCAACATCGAACTTAACGATGAGTTCGTCAAGTATTTTGACAACAGCATTTCCTTCCGCAATGACACAGATTTCATCAATGAAAACCTTACCGGGATTTACAACGCAGAATTTTCCTTAGGTTCGGGAGAGCCCGGGGGCATAAATAATCCGGAGTATCTCAAAAACCTGGAGCGGTTTGAACGATGGTTAGAAGACCAACCTGAGATCGTGCACGTGAATGCTTATTCTGAAATAGCCCGAAGGGTAAACCGCTCAATGCACGGCGATGACGAGAGTTACTACAAAATTCCGGAAAACCGCGAAGAAGCCGCCCAGTATCTGCTATTGTATGAGCTGTCCTTACCCTTCGGCCTGGATTTAAATAATCAAATAAACGTGGATAAGTCAGAAACACGATTGACTGCTACCATGGTAAATATGCCCACACAGCAAATGATCAGCTTTATCAAGCGGGCCGAGCAGTGGCTGGTTGATAATACTCCCGAGTACATGCATGCCAATGGCATCAGCCCTACCATGATGTTTGCCTATCTGTCAAGAACACAGGTATTAAGTCTGATCAGCGGGACGTTAACCGCGCTTTTGATCATTTCACTGATTTTGATTGCAGCCTTACGAAGCTTCAAGTTTGGGTTACTGAGCCTGATCCCAAACCTTACTCCTGCCTTTGCCGGATTTGGATTATGGGCACTATCCGGGGGTCAAATTAATATAGGTATTTCCATAGTCTTTGGCATGACCCTTGGAATTATTGTGGATGACACTATCCATTTCTTGTCGAAATACCTGAGAGCCATCAGAGAGCACGGCTATTCTCCTGAAGATGCGGTAAGGTATGCCTTCAATACGGTAGGACGCGCCCTGTTAGTCACCACCATTGTACTAGTAGCTGGTTTTGTTATCCTGGCCCAGTCTAGCTTTGGCATGAACTCGGGTATGGCCAAAGTCACGTCCCTGGTCATTGTAACCGCTTTAATCATTGACTTTTTATTACTTCCGGCTCTTCTCCTCGCCACAAGTACGCTGAGAAGACAGCTGGCCTGACTATTAAAACTTTAAATCACATAAAAATGAAACGTATAAAACAAATCATAATGGGAATGAGCCTGGTAACAGGTCTTTCCGGCGTCGTTGCACATGCGCAATCGGCGGAAGAAAAAGGCCTTGAAATTGCGAAAAAAGCGAACAAGGCGGACGAAGGCTTTCTCAGTTCCGAGGTCAATTTGAAAATGATATTGAGAAATAAGCAAGGTCAGCAAAGTGAGCGCTTCCTTCAAAACAAAACGTTTGAATTGATTGAAGATGGGGACAAATCGATGATTGTGTTCAACAGCCCGAAAGATGTGGAAGGTACTGCTACGCTCACATTCACGCACAAAGAAGGGCCGGACGATCAGTGGCTTTACCTGCCTGCCATCAAAAGGGTAAAGAGAATTTCTTCAAGCAACAAATCCGGACCCTTCATGGGAAGTGAATTCGCATATGAAGATCTTTCTTCCGATGAGGTAGAAAAGTATACCTATAAGTTTTTAGAGGAAACCACGGTAGGCAGTGAGAGTGCGCTGGCGGTGGAGCAATATCCGGTGGATCCTAAGTCCGGTTACAAAAAGAGAATTGCCTATTATAATGATAGCAAGGGTTATCGCCTTGAAAAAATCGAGTTCTTTGACCGAAAGGGCTCGCCTTTAAAAACGCTCACCTATTCGGGCTATAAACAGTATCTGGATAAGCATTGGAGGGCTGACAAATTTTTAATGGTCAATCATCAGACCGGTAAGAAGACCGAGCTTTTCTTTGAAAATTATATGTTCAAAACCGGTCTTGCAGAAGCGGACTTTAGTCAAAACGCTTTGATCCGTGCAGGAAGATAAGGGCGTTTTTAGTGTTGTTGATAGAAGACTGTGGGTCATGATACTCACAGTCTTCATTTCTATAAAAGCCGGACTAGCGCAGGATAAGATCACTCCTGATTTTCAATTGGAGTTGCAAATCGAGAATCGACACTTTCTCAGGGAGGGACTGTATCCTGGTCAGGAAAGCAACTTCTTCTCACTATCTGTGAGACCTGAAATAGAATGGGAGTGGGACAATGGTGACAAGGGTATTAAGGTCTCTTTGTTCGGCCGCTGGGATCAGCATGATGACCGAAGGACACACTTTGATATCAGGGAACTTTACTACCAGCAGGTAAACGGGAATTTGGAATTCTCAGTGGGGTTAAAAAAGATCTTTTGGGGAGTTACCGAGTCGGTTCACTTAGTAGATATCATTAATCAGACGGATCAAGTAGAAAGCTTTGATGGGGAACAGAAGCTGGGTCAGCCTATGGCTCATGTGTCATACCTAAGTTCTTTCGGCACCTTTGACTTCTTCTATTTGCCGTATGCCCGAAAAAGACAATTTCCG
>JBCCIX010000441.1:0-4019 GCA_039028075.1 Bacteroidota bacterium
ACTAAAAGATATCGTGATGATAATCCGGGAGCGGTAAAAGCACAGTTCTTTGGCTGTGAAAACATCCAAAAAATACTGGATGAGCCAGGCTGCATGGGCATCAGAGTTTACTACGGCATTGATGACGACGGAAATCCGAAGCTAATGTTGGTCGGGGCAAAAAGCGATCAAAATAATATACTGCCTAAATCTGAAGGTAAAGACGGGGATGATGGTGTGATTTTAGATGATGGAAAGGACTGTCCCACTTTCTGCCCAGATGGTACCGACCCACTAACTGACTAATATCAAATGTTGCCTGGGCTGTCCTATATTTGAATAATGAGCCCAGGTACATTTCAAGCACTTTTTTGGCTACTCTCCATATTTTCAGCTTTCATAGCTCTTATAATTGCACTTATTAGAATTCGTCATCATAAAGAACAACAATGGATTCTTGTTCTTCTTTTTGCTTCAGTTTTTTCGAGCCTTATAAATCTTGTCGATACTAAAAATACTTTTTTAATTGCAGGAACATTCTATCGATTCGCTGAATTCTTTATACTATTTAATTTCTATGTTAAGCTAACTTTTTTTAAGACGTATTCTTGTAAGCCTGTAAGGCTCATATTTGTAAATATTTTTGTAGTTCTTCTTCTTGTAGCTATTTATCATTTCAATCTAACAATAATACGTCCTTTAAACAGTTTAACTTTTATTTTTCTATCTATAGGTGTTTACTGGCAGATTATTCGAGAACTTCAAACTGAAAGAATTGAGCAAAATCCGATCTTTTGGATAAATAGTGCTATTCTCTTTTCATTCGCAGGTAGTTTTTTTCTGTTTTTAATGAGGCAATACTTGATTGATAACCATTATGATGAATATCCATACATTCAGAGTATAATCAATATAATGGGCATCGTCAAAAATGCTTTAATAGCATATGCCTTTACTTTAAAGAGTCCCCGTCAATACAAATTAATTCATTATGAGTGAGGCAAACAGGCCAGACCTCTTGTTGGTTTTTTCATTTGGAACGGCAGTAATGCTATTCATGGCTGGGAGCATTATTTTCTTCATTATCTACTACCAAAAACGGATGCTCCAAAATAAAATGGAGCAGCAAGCAAAGGAAAGTGAGTATCAAAAGAAGCTGTTAAAAGTGACGATAGAATCGCAGGAAGTTGAGCGCAAGAGAATAGCTTCGGAACTCCATGATGGCGTAGGCGCTATGCTCTCTGCGGCCAAATTAAACCTCAATTTTTTAAAATCATCGGCAATTGGAAATGAAGCTTCAGCCTCGATTACCGAAATGAAAGCGATCATTGACGAAACCATTGATACGGTCCGTAGAATATCAAAAGACTTGCTTCCCGCTTCGCTTGAAAAGTTCGGACTAACCGAGGCTGTAAAAGAATTTTGCGAGAAGGTAAGTACCCCCGCCACGAAAGTAATTTTCGAGTCGCGGCCAGGAGAATACGAACTTCCGGCTGATGATCAGCTTCCGGTGTTTCGGCTGATACAGGAAATCGTTAATAATGCGTTGAAGCATGCCAATGCTCAGGAGATAATGATTACCCTAGCGACTGAAAATGGCGTGCAACTGCAAATTGCTGACAATGGTACGGGCTTTGATGTGGCACAGACAAAAGCAGATATCAATAAGGGAGTAGGCTTGTATAATATTGAGAATAGAGTTGATATGTTAGAGGGACAAATGGAACTAGTCAGTAAGGCAGGAGAAGGTACTAAATACTATATAAACATTCATTCGGATGGCTAAATGGACCATCTATATTGCAGATGATCAGACCTTATTCAGAAAGGGAATGTCACGTCTAGTGAAAACCTTCAAGCAGGTGGACAAAGTTGTTGAAGCCCAAAATGGGAAAGACGTTTTTGAATTGGTAAAAAAAGAACAACCGCACGCCATCCTCATGGATCTAGAAATGCCGGTGATGGATGGCATCGAAGCCACCGAGAGAATACTGGCCAAATACCCAAATGTCAAAATTATTATTTTGTCTATGCACGATTCGTTTCAGCATATTTATTATCTGATGGAACTGGGGGCTCATGCCTTTCTCTTGAAAAATGCTGAACCTGAAGAAGTTGAAGAAGCCATTGAAGCGGTAGTTGAACGGGATTTTTATCAAAACAAATTGGTTATCGATGCGCTCCGAAAAGGTGCTATGAACCGAAAAACCGCCGAGTCTCGTCCTTCATTTGGTACAACTGTACCGCTTTCTGAACGAGAAAAAGAAATACTACTACTTATCTGCCAGGAAATGACGATGAAGGTCATCAGCGGGAGATTGAATATAAGCGAAAGAACAGTCCAAAATCATAGGGCGAACATTATGGATAAACTAGGCGTCAAAAATACGGTTGGACTAGTCAAGTATGCCTATGAAAATGGCATGATCGATTAAATTGTGTTGCACTAATTAATCAACGATGTAACCAGTTTAGGCTTGGTGCCCCGATCAATGGTGCCATCGCAAGTGGTAGCTCAACCCAATAGATCAATACATCAAAGACTGCTTCGTATGGAATACTGATCCTGTTTGTTGTGAACACCTAGAAATAAAGCGGAAGATTCAAGAATTTGCATTCAGGGGATGGCGATAAAGTTTGACTATAAAGCGATAAACATATACTTTCTATTTTTTATCCTTTACAAAAACTGTCTTACGAGACGTGGTCGAACAGAAAAAACATCGCTACGACGAAGAAGTCCACTAGAGAGGTTTCAAATGCAGTAAATAGACTAGTCAAAGATCCTACTACCACCGCAATCATTAATAAAAGTGACTCTACAAATGGTTTCAAATTAACAGATGCATTCGCCATCACAACAGGATAGGTCTTTTAAATAAAAGTTGAGGTCTTTATATTCTTTCAGAACCTCTTTAATCGTCCTGCGACTAATTCGCTTTCTTCGGGCAATAGATTCTGCTACAATCGCAAACCTTTGGCGGTATTTATAAATGAAGCAAAACAAAGCTTTTTCATGCTTGACCTGAGGACCTACCAGGAACAGATTATTGGTTTCTATAGACTCATCTATCTCGCTCAACAAAGGAAAACCATCTTTCGCAAAAAGGAATAGCTTCTTTACAAGCGTGAGACTGCTGGCAAAACCTGTACAATTAATGGGTTTATGTTGCGATGAAAACGTTGTACCATTTTTAGTTTTTACAATGTAATTGCCTTCTTCGTACTCAACACTAGTGGCTTTCGTTTCCGGGTGGTAGTTCAAATGCTTTATTACTTCGAATATTCTGTCTCTTGTAAATGGAGATAGGCAGTAGCTAGAATCACTTTTCACCAGCTCCAAGTACTTTGAACTATCGAGTAGGGTCGTTTTTTTCCCGGCCTTTGTAAGATTAAACACCGCATCAAAACCAGATTCGTAGGCTCCTATGACCACGTACTCATCCCCATCCAAATCTGAGAATGAAGTGATTTCAGAATAGTGCGTACATAGATCACTGCCTTGAAAATTATTCTTGTTGGGATATTGGTATTCCCCAGCTGCCCATATCAAGTATTTGCTTACATACTCTCCAACACTCGTTGCTAATACAAAAGAACTTCCTTGCTTTTGTACACTGGTCACACTTACACCTTTGTAGATAGGTAAACTATGATAGTCTGAAACTTCCTCAAGATAAGCTGCATAATCCTCTCCTGTGGGGTGCTCAGTGAGTAGGGACAAAGCAGGCGAACTATCTGGAGTAATAGCATTTAAATCGGTCATTTTAAAGAAATTCCCAGTAAAAGAGGGAGAGATGAACTTAGTTTCCTTAGGCCATTTCCTGAATGAAGAACCAATGTCATCTTTTTCTAAAATGATAAAGTCTATACCAAGTTTCTTTAGCAACACCGCCACTCCAAGCCCAGCGGGACCAGCTCCTACAACGATAACATCGAATTTCATATCCTCAACAATTACATCTATTCACACCCAGTTGCCTAAATTAGCATTTTTCCGGCACCAGCAAGTTTAATTAGGCCTTCGGATTATTGCAACA
>JBCCIX010000442.1:0-4009 GCA_039028075.1 Bacteroidota bacterium
GGATGGCATATCGGCCGCCACGTTGGGTGGCCCGAAGAACAGCGACCGATGCATCCGAAAACACTTTTCCGTTTAACCTGGGATGGCACCATTATAGATAAAAACCAGATGTTTTACAGTCACGCGTTTACGCCCGTTCTTATATCCTATTGGGGAGGAAAAATAATACCCATCGTGTTTCTAATCCTTTTTGAGATCGTAGCGGGAATTATTTTCTTAAAGAAATCTTCAAAGATACTGGCAACGTAGCAAGAAATTGACGGATTGTTTTCGGCCAGGAGGAAAGACATCTCCACAGTTGCAGATCACTTTCGTACTTTAAGATAAAGACGGTGAATGCTTACCAATGAGAAGTAAAAGGCTGGCAGCCATCTTGTGTAAACCAAACTTAATTGAGTTGTTATTTCTTCGCAGGCTTAAGATCGAAGTCTTTAAACATTGGTGCCCTGCCAATTTTAGCACAAATCGGGCATTCATACGGATTATGACCCCGCGCAGGGCAATACTGACGGCCGAAGAATATGATTTGCAGGTGCAGCCGGTTCCATAAACTCTTATCAAATAGACGTTTACAATCTCGCTCCGTTTGGACTACATTTTTACCCGTAGATAGCCCCCAGCGGTAGATGAGCCGATGGATGTGCGTGTCCACTGGAAATGAAGGCACGTCAAAAGCTTGTGACATCACTACGGAGGCTGTTTTATGGCCCACCGCAGGTAGTTTTTCCAGGGCTTCCATATCAGCAGGTACCTCGCCATTATATTCTCCTACCAGAATTTTTGATAATTCTGAAATACCGTTGGACTTCATGGGACTCAATCCGCAAGGTCGTATGATTTCTTTGATTTTTTCTACAGGTACCTTGGCCATATCAAAAGGATTATCCGCCACAGCAAACAAGCCCGGTGTAATTTTATTTACACGTTCGTCCGTACACTGCGCAGATAGCAATACGGCCACTAGCAGAGTGTAGGGGCTATAATGGTCCAAGGGAACAGGGATCTCGGGATAGGTTGCCTCAAGTGTATTAACCACAAAGGCTACTTTTTCTGCTTTTTTCATAATCGACCACGAATATATCGCATGTCCGGTGTTAATGTGTCACCACTTCTTTGGGTTCTGTGGGCAAAGATACACCAGGTGGCAGATCTAGATCAGGGTCGGTGAGTAGAATGCCGCCATCATCGTCATCATCATCATTTTTGTCCTCGTCATTTTGATAGACAAAAATCTTAATTACCTTGTAGATGATCCAGATGTTCAATCCTACAAAAGGAATGTAAAGAAGATGATTTGATAAGTATTCTAGCATTTAAGTGTTAAACAAAATTCACGGAAGATGTTCTGATTGCATCGATGATTTAATAAGTACATTCTGTAAGAAAACGAAATAATATACGCTTTACACTTCCTCTAATCCTCGGATCGTTCGCAAACTGAAACTTGTTTTCTCACAAACACTTGGTAGAACATCTGTCTATTCTACATGTTTAATTTTATGTGAAAGCAAACATTGTATGGTTAAAACGAGATGTGCGGCTGCATGATCATGCATCGTTTTACCATGCGACAAAATTGGCTCACCCTATCCTTATTGTCTATCTTTTTGAACCTAGTGTGATGCAGGTACCAGAGTCTGACCCTAGGCACTGGCGCTTTGCCTATCAGGGAGTTCAGGACTTGCGCGCAAAGATCGGAGTAAACCATCTATTGGTGCTGCACGCTGAGGCTTTGGATGTTTTTAATAAACTCGCGGAAATGTATTCCATTGGCACTATCCTGTCTCATCAGGAGACTGGACTTGAAATTACCTATCGAAGAGATCAGGCCGTACGCAAATGGTGTAAACAGAAAGGAGTAATCTGGAGCGCTTTTGAACGAGATGGCATCAGGCGCAATGCACCTGATCGCACGGGTTGGCAGCCCTATTGGGATGAATACATGTCCCGGGACCCATTTCAAGTAAACCCTTCTCAATTGGACCTGGTCAGCCCCGATCTTTCCTCGTTCGCACCAAAGATGCTCGAGCTGCCAGAAAGTATTACAAATGCAGATCCTCATTTTCAAGAAGGTGGAGAGTCTAAGGCGCTAGCACTTTTGGAGAGCTTTACAAAGATGCGCGCGAAATTTTATCTTAGGAATTTGGCCGGGCCTGCGCTAAGTCAGGAAACCTGCAGTCGACTTTCGCCTTACATCGCTCACGGACAAATCAGCGCGCGGCTCGTGTATCAAAAAACTAAAGCGGTGAAAGGTAGACTTGGTAAGAACATCGACCAATTTCACAACAGATTATGGTGGCGATGTCATTACATGCAAAAGCTGGAAACCGAATACACCATCGAAAAAGAACCCATTAATCGTGGCTTCCGGGGTTTTGAAAAGGCGTTTCGGCTCGATTATTACCAAGCCTGGTCTACCGGGAACACCGGCTTTCCAATGATCGACGCCTCTATGCGTTGTTTGATAACAACCGGTTACCTGAACTTCCGCATGCGGGCCATGCTAGCTACCTTCTGGAGTTTCACCTTGTGGCAAGACTGGCGCATTGGAGCCACCCACCTGGCTAAAATATTCCTTGATTTCGAACCCGGCATTCACTATCCACAATTTCAAATGCAGGCGGGAATGACCGGCTACCATCCGCTTCGCATTTTCAACCCAATGCTACAAGCGAAAAAGTATGATGATTATGGGCTGTTCATCAAAAAGTGGGTGCCCGAACTACAAAATATTCCCGATAACCTGCTGGCTACGCCATGGGAGTTATCACCAATGGAGCAGAGCTTTTATGATACACACATTGGTAAAGCGTATCCTCAGCGCATAGTAGATTATGACTCTGCCACGCGCGAAGCCAAAGAAAAGTACTGGGCGCATCGGAACAGTGAGTATGTTCGAAAGCACTTGCCCGAACTGTGGCGCAAACACAGTTTGCCAAAAGATATAGTCAATTACGAAAAGGAACTAGCTATTCAAACGGGTTTGGTGACTGAAAGTGTTATGTATGAACCTAATTCTAGTAAGTAGAATAGTTAGCCTATGCTTATCGAAAAAGATTACGATCTCAACCAGGTACTTCTTGTGGTTCAACACGAAATTCACCGTGCCGCAGTAGATAGGAAACATCCTTTTCGGTATGTGGTACTAGGTACGAATAATGGTACCATAGCTATGCGTTATATCGTATTGCGTAAGGTGACCAAAGACTTCAAGTTTATACTTTACAGCGATTATCGTTCGGGAAAGGTGGAGCAACTACAGCATACCCCTGGGTGTCAACTTCTTTTTTATCATTCGCTGAAAAGAGCTCAGGTGATCGTTAGTGGAGTTATGACCTGTCATCATACGGATGGTTTGGCCGAAAAGCACTGGCAATATGTGCAGGGAGAAGCTAGAAAAGCGTATTGTTCCTTACAGGCACCCGGTACACCAATCGACCGGCCGGAAAAAGCCTACGCATGGGATAGTCAAATGACTTCAGAAAATTTTGCGGTCTTACACTTTGAGCCCACACGTATTGAAGTCCTGCAGCTCAGGGGTTTGGAACATCTCCGTGCTATTTTTGAAAAAGCTAATGGGTGGGAAGGAACTTGGATCGTTCCCTAAAACATAAAATCAACTGCCAGGTATCTTTTGTCTTTTAGAAGCTAACAAGGCGGTCTGCTCTATCCGTTTAGTGCGTGTTTTTTCCGTTTTCGCTAGCTTAATCCATCGCAAAACAAACCGTTTGCTGGAAGCATTGATCCCCTCAAAAAATAACGAGGCCTCGGGGTATTTATCCAGGGCTTGCACCAGATCAGGTGGTATAATCAGTTGATCTACATCATCCATAAAATTCCAGAGGCCATTCTTTTTGGATGTAGCGATAGCCTTGAGGCCAGCAGCATGCATTTTTCCACTTTCTATCAAGTGGTCAGCACGGTCTTTGTAGGTCTTCGCCCAGTGCTGCGTTTTTCGAGGAGAGATCAACTGCATGGTACGCTTATCGTCTAATTTTCTACGTATCCC
>JBCCIX010000443.1:0-4002 GCA_039028075.1 Bacteroidota bacterium
GGTAATTTACTATTAGGGGCGGCTGCTTCACAAGGTGGTAATGTTGGTAATCTTTATGCATTGGATGCGGCATTGGGAACAAATACAGTTGGTGCTACAGAAGGATTTTCTAATGCGGTGGATGGAGCGGTAAACAAACTAACATCTGGTGACCCAATATCACAAGGTGAGGTTGTAGGAGAAGTACTTTGGGGTGTAGCTGAGGGAGTAGTGGGAAGCAAAGGAACAGGACTACTATCCAAGACCAAGGTTGCTAATAAACTAAAACTACCTGCTACAATGGTTGATGAACTACCTGCTTATAAATCGGCAGCTAAAGATGGTAATTTGATAAAAACTTCAACTAAAGGAATGAGTTCGAATGCTCGTAGTACTTGGGAAAAAGCTCATGGACGTAAAATACCTTCAGGATTTGATGTAGATCATATTATTCAAAAGCAGTTTGGAGGAACAGATGACTTATCTAACTTGCAATTAAAAAAATCAAGTTTAAATAGAAGTGAAGGAGTTAAGGCTTACCATTTAAACAAGCAACACCCTCACGGAACAAAGTTTAAATCAGTTGAAATTGATGACTAAAATGTTTAAAAGATTTAAAGATGAATTACATACTCATAGTGCTAAAGGTTATCATAGAATAGAGAGATACCCGGAGAATACTGAAGTTGCTTTCAATAACAATTACGAAGTGAATCACTCTTATATTGAATTCATTAAAATTATAGGATACGGTAGGTTTTTTGATGGTTCATTGATTTTTTTCCCATTTGAAGGGAATGGATCTGTAAAAACTGAAACGAGCAAGATCCATAATCTTGGATTTAAAAATTTTGTATCAATAGGTTATGATGGTACGACGATGGGGTATTATTGTTTAAAGAATGACAGAACTGAAAGAGCTGTTTATTGGGTAGATGTTCAGGCCAAAATTGTTGAGAAGGTAGCTGAAGATTTTAATGATTGGGTTGAAGCATTGCCAAAGGAGCTATTTAATAAAAGGACGTATGCTGCGTATAAGAATATTAAAGATAAAGAGAGTATAATTAGAATAATCCAACAGAGAGCTAAGATTGAGGTCGAAATGTTAGATTATGAAAAAGAGTTAGTAAAGCCACCGGATAAAAAAAAAGATTTACTTCCCAGATATAATAAGATTATACTAAGTGTAAAGAGAAATGGCGATACACCTATCTTAAAAGAGGTAACTATACCATTCTTAAGATTTGGGAGTTCGATCGGAAAGGATAACATTGATTATGTTACCATTGATATAGATTCTCTAGAAAAAGAAGAGATAAAGGTCATTGAAACTTATCTTTTTGATCCATTCAATGTTCCTTTTGAGGGCATTGAATGCCTTTATAAACCAGAGATTAGTCTTTCAAGTGAGATGAGAGCTATGTTCAAAGAAATACAGAAGTATTTGTAAGAATAAGCCTCTTAAATCATAATGAAAAATAGATGTTGGTGATGTTTTTAAATTTCCTGACGCCTACCATATTGGTTGGTAAACTGGTGGTAAAGGAAAGAATCAGACGAAAGGCCACATTATTTTAGACGATGTTCCAGCTGGTAGAACAAATGATAAATTAGATAGATCACAGCATTAGAATGGATATTGATAAGCACGGAGATGAAATGTTGTCTGTTCTTGAGGGTTTACCTCATGTTGAATATCAAACCAGCTCTTCCAGTTTTGTAAACTGGAAGCAATATCATAAGATTTACAATCCAAATCTAGTGAGTAGTGCTAGTGATTTTTTATGACTTTCAGAAAAGGAGTATTTACATGATCAGAATAATACGGGAAGGTGAAAACTGTAGGAAACAGGCTTCCTAAGGCGCAGGAAAGGTGAAAACTGTAAGAAACAGGCTTCCTGAGACGCAGGAAAGGTGAAAACTGTAGGAAACAGGCTTCCTAAGATGTAGGAAGGGTGAAAACCTATGGTGCTAAAGGCGATTATGAGTCAGCAGCTAGTTATGCTGCAGCAGCAGCCATTCCTGGAGTTAGTGGACTTGCAGGCAAAGGACTAAGTTATACTCTTAAGAAAACTGACTTAGATCTTCGTGGAGCTAAGGTTGCTGTGCGAGACGCACTTGAAGCAGCATTTGAAAAAACAGGAGTTGCTAAGGATCAATTCAAAGTAACCAAATGGGGGAAAGATGTAAATGGTAAATCAGTTCCGGTTGAATACAGAGCAAAAGGAGGTGCTGAGGTTAATTTGGACTACTCACACCGAAAGCCTTTTTGAACTACATCTTCTTTGATCGGGAGATGAACTATGTACGTGCGGGCTTCTTGCAGATCACCACTGCAGCGCAAGGGATCGGCGTGCATCAGACCATCAGTCTGAACGACATCATTGCAGATCGTGAGGGCTACATCCTGGCTTACCTGAGCAATGAAAACGCAGAGGAAGTAGCCATCCATTGGGATGATTTTACAGTGTATCATGGCAAAACGAATGTGGTACAAGCTCAGGCATATTATCCCTATGGTGGACGATTTGATCAGTACCAAAGAACTGCTTCAACCAAGAATGTATTCCTCTACAATGAAGGAGCTGAACGATTAGAGGATTTTAGCTTCAACCTTGATGAAACGAAGCACAGGATTTATGATCCGTGGGGAAGATTAGGTTGGTGGCAGATTGATCCAAAAGCAGACTTGGATATCAATGTGAGCTGGTCCCCCTATAACTATGCTTACGCTAACTCGATTAGATATAATGATCCGTACGGAGACTGTCCTAAGTGTTGGAAAAATATCAGAGCAGGGTTTTCGAGGATTGTCAATATGTACAGGGATGGAGTAAAGAGAAATGCATATGATCGTCGAAATGCCCCAAGAGCTTCAGTGCAGAGAGTTACAGGTAACAGAATACTTGATGCCGGGATAAAACTTGCTGGCGGGGATACATTTAGGAAAGCAGCTGATGGTGAACATAGGGCACAAGGCCAATTAATTATGGGTGGCTTAACTTCACTGGCTGGAATTAAAGGTGGTAAGCATAGTATAAAATCAAAACCATCGATTGATTTAGGAAAGCGAGCAAAAGAAATTCACGGGACTTTGCCAAAAGCTACTCAAAGTAGGACAACAACGGCTGTTGCAGAAGTAACAAATCCTAATGGAAGTACTTCATATCTTGTGGGTTCTAGTGAGAAACGACTAAGACCAGCACAACGAGCAGCTTTGAATGCAAATGAAACTGCAGTTGCTGGTGATGGTCATGCTGAAGTTACTGTAATAAACTCAGCTCAAAGTAATGGTCAAAATGTATCAAGAGTTGGAGCAAGCAGACCAATTTGTGATAGATGTCAGAGAATAATAGATGCAGTTGGCGCCAAGCCTGCTAGTCCTTTGAAAAGTAAACCTGTTTTACGCGAAGAAATAGACAATTAGAAGTATGGATAAGTATTCTTCAGATTTAGCAACTAGGTTAAGAGTTTTGAATGAAAAAAGTAGAGTTCTTTTTGCTTATTGGGTGTCTAAAAGGCTCTTTCATAATTATGTGTTTTTTCATAAAACATTTTCCTTTGGAGATGTTGATGCAATGCTAGACGCTTTAAATCTAGTTAATAGGTACTTATCAAATGAATCTATTAATGTTAATGAAATACAGAAAGCTATAGATACAATTGAAGAAAACACTCCTGATACAAATGATTTTGATTCAATAAGTGTCTCTTTTGCTTTAGATGCATGTAATTCACTAACAGAGTGTTTAAGTTATCTAGTTGATAAAGATTTACAACATTTAGTAGATATAGGAATATTTTCCCGTGATACTATTGATATGTTCATACAAGAGAAAGAAGATTTAAACTATTCGGATGATGATTTTGAACAAAAGATTCAAAACCACTATCTAATGACTCAAGAACTGCTTGCTCAGAAAGATTTTTTATTGAAGCTAAAGAAAGATGAAGTTGACAAAGAAGATATTGTCTTTACAAAGGTGATTGACCCGTCATCTTTACCAAGTTAGATTAATATTA
>JBCCIX010000444.1:0-3994 GCA_039028075.1 Bacteroidota bacterium
AAAGAGCAATCCAGGATTCGGGTTGGGTGAATATATCCATGCGATCAAATATATGGAAGTTAGATCAAACTAAACCTGCCTTATGGCATACGCTAAACTTGATACAAGTTGCTTTTTTAGTCCTTCTTTAAGTTTTGGAATCAAGTAGCCCTGATATGATCTGGCTTAATAGGGTCAAATAAAAGATACTGATAGAATCTGCATAGAGTACTCTTCTGATCAGCTAAGTAAAATTACGAAGAGCTAGGACTAACCGAGTACAATCGGTGGCTTCGCCTAATCAATTAGGCTAATGGTAGGAGTAGTTGTTTGTATTTTTGACCCAAGAAACATGGTTAGACCACTATGCTACAAATAACTGGAAGACAATTGCTGAATTTACTTCCTCTGGTGATAACAAAGACAGTCCGACGGTAAGCCCAAGAGTAGGGTAGTGGGAATTAGTTGAAGCTACTCTTAGTGCACTGCCTGCGGAGTTTTACAGGAGTGAAAGAACGGATGACCATGCTTTACGGTGAAAGTGCAAACACCATAGAATTCAATGTCGACTTAACCCAACTTAGTCAACTCCTTTGCTTAGGAGTAGAGATAAATTCGAACTTATCCTGTACCCTTCTGGCTCCTTTCGTATAAAATATCAGAGAGTGAGATAGTTTGTATTTTGTTGGATTTAGAAGTTATAAAGATGTGAGCACTTCAAGGTTTATAATTCTTGATTGGAAGCACACTTCAATGGGCAGTACCTTATATCACTATATAACACTCGCTCATTTGATCACTACAAGTCAGCACCTGGTCGATTGCTTTTCAATCTCTTTTCTATTCATCCCCCAGAATACGTTAATATTTCATTGAGATGTGAAAGCTACCTGGCAATTACAATACATTCGGTGATTTTTAGATATCACTTAAAGCCTTTATTAATTTTTTTGATGTAATTTAATTAATTCAATAAAAGCGAAACAACTTAAATAAGGTAGATATGAAAAGAAAATTACTAGCATTTGGAATGATTTTGAGCTTTGGATTGATGATATCATGTGGCGATGATGATAGCGATTCGGCACCCCCGCCACACGAAGTTGGTGATTGGGATTTAGATAGTTATTTGTTGCTTAATCTTCCAAGTGACTATGCAAGTCGAGAAGGTCAAATACAACAACTTAATGAGATCACCTTCAATGGCGTAGCTTTTGAGTCCTATACGCTTAATCTTATGGCGAATGGGACCTACACCAGAAGAATTGAGCTTCCAGGCCCTAATGTAAATGACAATGGAACGTGGGAAGCAGATGATGATGAGTTGACTTTAGTTTCCGAAGATTTTGATGATTCTGAAGATTTTGAGATCGAAAGGAATCAAGATGATCAATTATGGCTGAGTGTGGCAAGCCAATTCCTATTAATTAGAGATGCCGTTGCGGACACTCTAACGCAGGAATATGTCAGTACGTTGTCTGAGGAAGAGTTTGACGCTCTTTTTGATGTAGTCTCCTTAGACCTTGTCTATGCTTTTGAACGAGAGTAATTGCGCAGGAAAAGTCGCGCTTTGATTTTATAAATATTGAAAGAGCTTTTTATATGTTGTGCACTCTGTTGTTGCTCATTAATAGTAGTAGGACAGGACACAAATTATGTTGAAGGCACAGTTAATGACGTTTCAGGTGCACCGCTTATTGGTGTCTCTGTACTCATAGAAGGTACTACCACCGGCACGGTAACGGATATTGATGGTAAATTTAATGTAGAGGCACCTCCTGATGCTGTGCTGGTATTTAGCATGATCAGCATGCAAACGAAAAAAGTACCCATAAATAATCAAACCAGTATTCAGGTGACTTTAGAGGAGGAGGCCGAAGTGTTGAATGAGGTAGTAGTGACCGGTTTTCAGGAGTTAAATAGAAAGCTATTCACCGGAGCTTCAGAAAGTGTCAAAATGTCTGAGATACAAGCCACTGGTATGACGGATGTGAGCCGGATGTTAGAAGGGCAAGTAGCTGGTGTTAATGTGGATAACGTCTCGGGAACGTTCGGGACTACCCCAAGGATCAGGATACGCGGCAACGCCTCTATCAATGGTAATAATCAACCACTCTTTGTAGTAGACGGTGTGATTTTGGAAGACCTGGCCAATGTAAATACGGATGACTTTATTTCAGGTAACGCCAACACTTTAATCAGTTCGTCCATAGCGAATCTGAATCCGAATGACATAGAGTCTTTTGAGATCTTAAAAGATGCTTCAGCCACAGCTATTTACGGCGCACGGGCCGCTAATGGCGTAATCGTAATTACTACAAAGCGTGGCAAAAGTGGTGCTTTACGCGTTAACTATGCCGCAAATTTTTCAGCTAAACTACGTCCTACTTACAACCAATTCGATTTATTGAACTCCGCCGAAGAGATGTCTGTATATCGCGAGTTAGTAGAGAAGGGAATTATAGATATTAGTACTTCTGTGCGTTCCCAAACCTATGGGGCTATGGGTAAGATGTTTACCTTGATAGCCAGCAAAGACTTGGAATGGGGAGAAGGTGGTGGATTGAATGAAGCTTTTTTAAATCAATATGAAAATGCCAATACAGATTGGTTTGACGTATTATTCAGGGATGTGGGTCTACAGCAACAGCACTCTTTGAGTTTTACTTCCGGTTCGGAGAAATCTAATAATTATTACTCCATAAGTTATTTAAACGATCAGGGACAAACCATCGCGGATCAGGTTCAAAGGATCACCGGTACGGCGAGAAACACTTATTTTATTTCGGATAAATTTTCCTTTGGGCTTAAAATAACGGCTAGCTATCGCGATCAAGATGTTCCAGGTACACGAAATCGGGAATTCGATCCGATAACGGGTCAGTTCAATAGAGACTTTGATATCAATCCATTTAGTTATGCGTTAAATACGGCCCGCTCTATCCGTCCTTTTGATGAAAATGGTGATTTGGAATATTTCAGGCGCAACTTTGCACCCTTCAATATCTTGGAAGAATTAGAACTAAATTCTATGAATATAGAGGTGGTTGATATCTCTGCCCAAACAGATTTTGAAATCAATCCACTAAAGAATTTGTCGATAAAGGGAGTATTCCAGGCCAGATATGCTACCACTAAGCGTGATCATGTGGTACACGAAAATTCCAATCAGGCGGAGGCCTACCGTGCCGATCAAACCCAGTTTATACAAGAGGCCAATAACTTATTGTTTAGAGATCCCGATAATCCCGGATTAAATCCCCAAGTAGTGCTGCCCCAAGGCGGATTTAATTATTTGGATATTAGTGATTTGCTGAACTTCTTTAATAGAATAAGTGTAGAATGGTCCAATACGTTTAATTCAGATCATGAGGTAAATATACTGGCAGGTCAGGAGATTCGGTTTACCAATAGGTCTGCCACTAGTTCAACCGGTATTGGCGTTATATATAACAGTGGTGGTGTAGTGGTCACCGATCCAAATATCATTGAATTTTTTAACCTCCAGAATATAGATTACTTCGCTTTAGATGAAGGACGAGACCGTTTTTTTGGATTGTTTTTTAACGGGGGTTATGCCTATAAATCCCGTTACATTGGAAATTTCACGGTGCGCTATGATGGTTCGAACCAGCTAGGTAACAGTACCCAAGCGCGCTATTTGCCCACCTGGAATGTTAGCGGAGCGTGGAATGTCCACAACGAGCCTTTTATGGCATCAGCGACACGTATTGATAATTTAAAGTTAAGGGCTACCTACGGTGTTTCCGGTAACCTGCCACCAAATTCCAGTGCATTGTTGAATCTGCAAGCAGATGTGACGGTGAGACCGACGGATGTTGAACCTTTTTTAGAAATAGTAGACTTAACCAATACGGAACTTACCTGGGAGAAACTTAATGAGTTGAATATAGGTATGGATATCGACTTATTTCAATCCAGGGTAAGCGCCTCCTTGAATTATTACCGGAGGGATGCATTTGATCTAATCGGTGTAGTTCAAACTAGTGGAGTG
>JBCCIX010000445.1:0-3992 GCA_039028075.1 Bacteroidota bacterium
ATTAGAAGTGATGTTTTTCAACTGGGTAAGGTGCTGGAGTTATTACTTAATGGGACAAAAAGCGATGAAGATTTGTGGGCTATCAGTCAATACGCCACGAGAGAAGAAAAAGAAGACCGATATGCTAATGTTAGTGAGCTAGGAGAAGATATAAATAACTATTTAACCCATAAGCCTATCTCAGCAAAAAAAAGTTCGGGGAGCTATGTGCTTAGAAAATTTATTTCTCGCCATAAAACTGCAGTAAGCCTATCATCTTTACTATTTGTGATCATAGTCCTATTTACGGGTTTATATATACAACAAATTGGTAAAGAAAGGAAACAGACTGAGAATGCTTTGATCAAGGCTCAAAATGAATCACAAAGGGCTATCACTGCCTTGAAAAAAGCAGATGAGGCCGCTCACCGGGCACAAGAAGCTTCTCTGAAAGCCGACAGCGCCCGTAAATTAGCGGAAAGCAGATCGGAAAGTTTAGTTCGGGCTAATAACCTGGTACGGCTTGAAAAGGAGAGATCTGAGGATGAGGCGGCTAAGTCAAAAGCAATTCTAGGTTTTGTAAACTCCTTGTTTTCGGAAGGGCATCCAAATACCTCTCAGGGTGATACACTTTCTATTTTCGAAATAATGGAAAGAGGGGAGCAAAATTTATCCGAATCGGATTATAGATTAGATATAAAAACTGAAATATTACGTAATACGGCGAAGATTTACAAAGCATGGAATGATAATCCACGAGCGCATGCCCTTTACAAGCAGATAAAAGAATATGATAAAGAGCTATATGGCGAATCTAGTGAGCGTTACTTTTCATCCTTTTTTGCATTGGCAGAAACAAGCCATAATGATCACATGGTTGCTCACTATCAGGAGTTGCTCGCTGAGTTGAGAAGGTACGGAAAACCTGATAAAGAGACTTACATACTCACCCTTTTACGGATGGCGGAAAAGTATTTTTACAGTAACCGTTACGATAAGTATGAGGAGCTTTTTGCCAAAGCTCGATTGGAATTTGATTTAATAAAAGATGAGAGTAAAGAGTTTGCCATTTGGCAGACTTTAGCCAAGTATTGGTCTTGGGGAAAAGATGAAAAAGCTGAATATTGTTATCAAAAGGCGTATCAGCTAATAATTGATAGGTATGGTACTAGTTCTTTCCAATATGCTCATTGCTTACATGAACACGCCAGTTACTTGGGCCATATGGGTCACTTCAATAAAGCGATTTCTCAATACAAAGAGGCACTTAATATTACTAGAAATTTGTACGGTGATATAAGCTACCCGATTGGATTCTGTTATAATGGTCTAGGTATTGTTTATCAACAAAAGGGTGAGCTTGATTCCGCAGCACATAATTTTAAGAAGGCCACAGAGATCCACGAAATGTTGCTAGGATCAGAAAACTTACAGACCCTGATAGCGCAGAAAAATTGGGCTACGATGTATTATAAGAGTGGTCAATACGAAAAAGCAATTCCCGTGCTGCGCCAATCAGTAGATGACTTTGTCAAATACGTACCTTCATTTTTCCAAAGTATCGTCAAGGCACGCTATTTTCTAGCCGAGAGCCTCAAGGAAACAGGCAATTGGAAGGAAGCTGAGGACCTGTATCGTTTAAATATTAAGAATATACTAAACTATGCTGAAGAGCACGTTACTACCCCAGGTATTAAAACCTGGGAAATTATCAACGAGGGCGGAGTATGTGAAGTGCTTTATGGGAAAGGGAAAATAAATAAATCCTTTCAATCTTTTGACACTACCCTCATCATGGCGAAAAAGCATATTCCAAATCATCCGTTTATTCCATATCATGAGGTAAATTATGCCACGCGAATAGCCAAAGAGTTTCAACTTTACGACAGCGCCAGGAATATGATCTACCGGGCTGAGAAAAATTTTGAAACCCACCATCCGGGAAGAATCAATGACATCCAAAAGGCCAAACTTAGGAGGGGGTATTGCCTTTGGAAGCTTGGAGAGTTTGAGGAAGGGTACAGCTTGATCGCCGACTGCTACAACTACTTCACGCCTACAAATAGACCCGATCTAAAGAACGAGGCGAGAGGCTATTTGGATCAGATGCAGGAGATGGTTTCAATTCAGTCGGCTATTAGTCAGGTAAAAGGTAATTAAATTATTCTAATCCAGTGTAATGGCTACGATTAAGGAAATAGAATATTGGTTCAGCGAAGCGTTGAATGTCCCGAAGGAAAATAGAATTGAGTACCTGGAAAGTCAACTTTCAAATTCTCCCAACCTGTTAGAAGAAGTCCGTACCCTTGTTCTGAGTGAGGGCGATACGGAAAGCGTACTTACTCAGCTACGTAAGCAGCTCGCTAATGAAACAGACCTTGCCGACGGCGGTGAATTTCCGATAATTGACAAATACGATCTCCTGGAAGAAATAGGTCGTGGGGGGATGGCTGTCGTTTATCGATCGAAAAGAACAGACGGGGTTTTTGATCATGATGTTGCCTTGAAGGTTTTGAAGCGGGGCATGGATACCGATGACATCATAAGGCGCTTTCGCCAGGAACGCAAAGTTTTAGCCCGACTCAGACACCCAAATATTGGTCAAATCTATGATGGCGGTGTAACCTCAGACGGACGACCCTACTTCGTAATGGAACTCATTGAGGGTCAGAATATAGTAGATTATGCCAATAACACGGATTTATCCACTTCCAAACGGCTAGGTCTTTTTGTAGATGCTTGTAAAGCCGTAGAGTTTGCCCATCAGAACTTAATTATCCATAGAGATATCAAGCCTTCTAATTTACTAATCAATAAAAACGGTGAGGTGAAACTTATGGATTTTGGGATCGCTAAGGTTACAACTCCTGATGAAGCTGGGGAATTTACACTCCCGGAACACAATGTGATGACTCCAAAATTTGCCAGCCCGGAACAGGTCAATAATGAGGTAGTAGATATAAGAAGTGATCTCTTCCAATTAGGTAGAGTATTGGAATTACTCCACGCAGATTTAAATACAGATCCCGACCTAAGGGCAATTGCTAATTTGTGTTTACGCAGCAATAAAAATGACCGTTACGTAAATGTAAGTGAGCTTTTACACGATTTAGATAATTATGCTAAGAGTAAACCGGTAAAGGCGCGCAGCGGCAATAATTACTATGCATTCAAAAAGTACTTGAGCAGGAACAAATTTAGAGTGATAAGTGCGGCAATAGTAATACTTATACTTCTTTCAGTAACGGTGGCTTTTGTCTGGCGAGAACGTACTTCCAACCAAAGGATCTTGAGAGAGAAAAGAACAGCCGAAGGTACTTTAAATACGTTCCTTACCATATTTAGTCAGGCGTATCCTGCTTATTCTCAGGGAGATACATTAAACGCCTTTGATTTACTCACGATCGGAGATACAATCTTGGCCAAGCGGGCTGATGACCCGCTTATGCACAGTAGGTTTCTCAATCTTATCGGTGAAATATATGTAGGGTTTAATCAATTGGACTTGGCAAAGCGCTATTTCCAACGGTCTGTAGATACATTTGAATCAGGCGATTTTGAGTACGTCTCTTCCCAAGAGAACCTATTTAGAGTCTACGGAAATTTGGTGGATGTTCATCTGGATTTGGATAATTATGACTCTGCCTATTATTACTTAAGATTAAACGAGCAATACGCTGCTAAAAATGAAGAATCTGATCTCGCATTATCCAATGTCTATGGCCGCGTAGCGTGGCTAGAGGCTAATCGTAAAAACTACCCGAGGGCCATAGAATATTATGAAAAGTCTATAGACGCAGTGCCTAAATCAAGCATTCCTATAGTTTTAGCAATAAAAAAAACATTCTATGCGCGATTTTTATGCTACTACGATGCCATAAAGTATGAAGACAAAATCGATTCGTTGTACACCGCATCCCACCAACTATTTTTGAAAAACGGATATGATGATACTCGAAAAAACGATTACGCAACCCTAGTCAACTTCATTGGGATTTTTCATATGGACCTTG
>JBCCIX010000446.1:0-3990 GCA_039028075.1 Bacteroidota bacterium
AAGGGCATCATTGACAACGGTAAAAAGATCGGTCGCTGGGAATTGTATAAAAATGATGGATCGCTATCCGGCTATTATAAACCTATCTATGACCAACCGGAGGTCAGCGAATATCAACCCAGGGAGAGTAAGAAGTACGGTGTGGGCGAGTACAAGTTTAAAGGCCGCCGGTTTACGTATTTTAATTCGAAGATCAACGAATTTCAAGGCGTAATTCTTCAAACCAATCCTTTTATGTCCTTTCTAGGTAGAGTTCCTTTTGGTGTGGAGTTTTATTTGCAAGAGCGTTTAGGGCATGAATTTGAGTTTGAGGGCATCCGAGATCCTTTCTATACGCTGGATGACGATGTGGCGTTAGATGATGTTTTCAGCAGAGGTTACGGCATGGCCCTAAAACAAAAGCTCTATAACCCCACCCAATACGGATTATGGTACTTGGGCCATGAGTTGCGTTTCAGTAATGTCAGTCACTTTGTGAATGTAAGTACCCCATTGGAAATTGTACGAAGAGCCAGCGCCTCCGAGCAGAAAATTGAATACAGCGTAATTTTGGGGTATCGGTTGATGCAAAATACAGCGGGCAAAGGATTTACCGTCGATAGTTTCGTGAGTGTGGGTACGGGATACCGAAACTTTGAGGTTTCCGAACAGGACGAAGATAGCTTTGACGAGTTGGAAATGGGGACTGTACCTCTTACCTTCAATTTTGGCTTGAATATCGGTTACACCTTCTCATTTGGTGGGCGTGGCCGGTAAGTGAATTTAAGGATAAATACCTTACACATTGAACAAGAAGTTATCCATGGTGCTTAGCCCGGAAGAGGCGTATGAGGACCAACGGTTTGAACAAGTAGTCAAAGACCGGATCGGGGCGGATTCGTATTACCGAATTGCTAAACGGTCTATTGATGCCCGTAAAAAGGCCGTACGAGTCAATGTACAACTTGATGTTTTTGACCGTACACCCCCGGAGCTACTTCACTTCAAAAAGAACTATGCACATGTGAGTGCGGCCCCAAGAGTGATTATTGTAGGCGCGGGACCTGCAGGATTATTTGCCGCTTTACGGTTGATTGAATTAGGTGTAAAACCTATAGTGCTTGAGCGTGGGAAAGATGTGCGGGCAAGACGCCGGGACCTGTCGGCGATTAGTAAACAACATGTGGTTAACCCGGAATCCAACTATTGCTTTGGGGAAGGTGGGGCGGGTACGTATTCCGACGGTAAGCTGTATACACGTTCTAAAAAACGAGGTGATATCCTTAGAATTCTTGAAATCCTCGTAGCGCATGGGGCGAAAGAAGATATCCTTTACGAAGCGCATCCACATATCGGCACCAATAAATTACCACAGATCGTTACCGCATTGCGTGAAAGTATCCTTGAGGCCGGGGGGAAAGTAGTGTTTGGTGCTAAGGTCACGGATTTTATCATGACTGGAAGCGAAATTAAGGGCGTTGTTCTGGAATCCGGTGAAAAGATGGCGGCAGAAGGCGTAATCCTGTGTACAGGCCATTCGGCGCGGGATATTTTCCAATTACTCAAAGCGAAGAAGATCACCATTGAAGCTAAGCCGTTTGCCTTGGGGGTACGGGTAGAGCATCCCCAAGAGATCATAGACGGCATTCAATACCATTGCAACGGAAGCGGAAGGGGTAATTTTTTACCTCCCTCATCCTACGCATTGGTGCACCAGACTCACCTCCGGGGAAAGAAAAGGGGAGTCTTCTCTTTTTGCATGTGTCCCGGAGGATTTATCGTACCGGCAGCTACTGCTCCCGGTGAAATCGTAGTGAATGGTATGAGTCCGTCGAGGCGGAATTCCAGGTATGCCAATTCAGGGATTGTAGCGGCTGTAGAACTGGAAGACCTGAATGCCTACGCCGAATACGAAGAACTGGCAGCTGTGGTATTTCAGGGTGAAGTAGAGCGCAAGGCATGTAGTATGGCGGGAGGAACGCAGCAAGCTCCGGCACAGAAACTGGTTGATTTTGTACAAGGCGTACATTCATCCTACTTGAATCGCACCTCGTACCAGCCTGGTCTGCAGTCCACGCAAATGACTGAAGTACTTCCACACTTTATCGCGGTCAGGCTTAAAGCGGCTTTTCAGGTTTTTGGTAAGAAAATGAAAGGGTATTTCACCAATGAAGCACAAATTGTGGGCGTAGAGAGCCGTACTTCATCGCCCGTTCGAATTCCCAGGAACCCGGAAACACTAGAACACGTTACTGTGCGAAGATTATATCCGTGTGGTGAAGGAGCAGGCTATGCCGGGGGTATCGTATCTGCGGCTATGGATGGTGAACGATGTGCGTTAGCCTTCGCCAGAAAGTATCAAAATAAAAAAATAAAAGCGTGAAAAGAACAGCGATCATAGGAGCTACGACCAATCCCAATCGTTATGCCTACACTGCGGCGGAAATGCTGACAGAGCATGGGCATGAAATCGTACCTCTTGGCATAAAAAAAGGGCAGGTAGCCGGGGAGGAGATCAGGGATTTAAAGACCAAACCTGACCTAGGGGATATTGACACCGTTACGCTGTATTTAGGCCCCCAAAATCAGTCGGAGTGGTACGATTACATCATCGGCATCCGACCAAAGCGCATTATCTTTAATCCGGGAACTGAGAATTTCGAATTTCAGAAAATGGCCACAGAGGCGGGTATAGAAACGGAAGAAGCCTGTACGTTAGTTCTGCTCAGAATAGGCAATTATTAGTTGCATTATTCCACTTTAATCGTAATTTTACGATTATGAAGTTCTTCGACGTGTTAACCGCTTTAGAAAGTCTTACCGAAGTAAAGTTTGTTCTTCCCGACGGAAGTGAGGTACCACCTCATTTTCACGTTACCGAAGTAGGTCAATTGGATAAGAAGTTTATTGATTGTGGCGGAACCTTACGCACGGAATCCACCATTAACTTTCAATTATTTACGGCTGAGGATTACGACCATCGCCTAAGTTGCGAAAAATTGAAGAGGATCATTGAATTGTCCATCGACAAGCTAAGCCTGGGAAATCACGAAGTAGAGGTCGAATTTCAATCAGAAACCATCAGCGTATATGACTTAGCGTTCGCTAATGGAGAATTCAGGCTTCTGGCCAAGCAAACCGATTGTCTGGCTAAGGATAAGTGTGGCATCCCATCCCATAAACCAAAGATTCGCTTATCGGCGCTTTCTGCTAAGGACCAGACTACCTGCGGTCCGGGTTCAGGCTGTTGTTGACATGAATCTTTTTACTTCGATTACGACGAGAGTCAAAGAAGCACATGCACTACCTGTGAGTGATGAGCGAAGGACGGTTTTACAATTTGTGATTGATTACGTTCAGGCTAAGCTAGAAGGCAATGAGTCGGTAAACTTAGGTTTTATCTGTACCCATAACTCGCGCAGAAGTCAGTTGGGTCAGATCTGGGCCGCGGTAGTTGCCTATTCCTTTGGTATTGAGATCAACTCTTTTTCCGCCGGAGTGGAAGAGACTGCCTTTAATTCCAGGGCAGTGGCTTCTCTTCGTCGCTTTGGTTTTCAAGTGAGAGATCAAGGTACTGGAAACCCTCACTACCGGATCAAATATGCGAGGGATGCCCCGCCACTTCTTTGTTTCTCCAAAACCCTAGATTACGCAGACAGTCCTAAGGATAAATTCGCTGCCATTATGACTTGTGCCGATGCGGATGACAATTGCCCGCTTATGCCAGGGGCCGAAGTGCGTATACCGCTTCGCTATGATGACCCGAAAGTTTTTGATGGTACCAGGTATGAATCCGAAAAGTACGATGAGCGATCCCTGCAGATCGCGAGTGAGATGCTATATGTTTTTTCCCAGGTAAGTGGCCGATAACCATAGCATTATCCCCTCGCCAGATTTACTTATCAAGTCATGCTCGCCCGCCGGGTAACGACACAGAAAATGTGCTACCGTCCAGAACCTAGACGGTGGATTCCCTAATTCCCTGTTGTTATTAGCTCACTTTAATTAACC
>JBCCIX010000447.1:0-3967 GCA_039028075.1 Bacteroidota bacterium
AAAACTATCTAGACCGTGATTGATTTGAGCGTTTCTGAGTGAGTCAGTTACTGATATTTGTTCTAGTGTATCTCCAAATTGATAATCGCGTTTGTCTGTACTTGTTTCATCACCCATGCCACCAAAAAAAGTTTTATGGTCCCCTTTTTTTGATTTTTTAAGTTTCCCGAAAATCTCCTCCAGGGCACCGGAGCGTATCTTTTGTTCACTTTTAGCCGTAACCTCAAAAGAACCATCAGGAGTTTTATCGGAAATGTACCCTTTATCCTTCAGTTCCTCGATAAAATCACCCATGCCGTAGTCATCTGATGTGAGATTGTACTGCCTATCCACATTATTCAGCCAATTGAGTGCTTCTGATACATCTCCTGAGGTTATGGTGAGCAATTGCAGAAAAATATCAAGAAGTCTATCAAAATCACTCTTATTTTTCGCTATCGTGGGAATATAATCAGTAAAACGATGACCGAGCATAAACGTACCTTTATTAGAATATTTAAATAAAACTTATTTTACAGATATTCTGTTCAGGCGAGCGATAAATAATTCTCTAATTGCGCTGAATCGACGAACGGTAATGGCAGAAAGATTTTTTTTATCTATATTGGGACAACAATTCGGGAGAATTTCAGTTTCTTTGTTAATAATGTTAACATATTGGTTATGAAGAAGTCTATCTTGGTTTTATTATTTGGAGTGTTTTTACTTACTTCATGTGCGCAGTACACGTGTCCAACGTATTCTAAAGTACCTGACGATAAAAAAGAAAAGGAACAAACTGAAGATAGGATTTAACCTAGTATAATTGCGATTTGATAGTATTAACACGCTTTGAGGCGTGTTTTTTTTTGATTTCAGTTGAGTTGCTTGTCTTATTCTGTTAAGGCATGGTGCGAAAAATATAATCCCACAATGGTGATGATACACCGAATGCACGCTCGTGATTTTTATAATGGTGTATTCCGTGATGTATCCACAGCGTTTTGAAAATATTCTTTGGAGGTTGAAAGGCATGCACTATGTAATGAACGAAAAGATACCCGGCATAACCCGTGAGAAACCCAGGAAGAAAGGCAAATACAAAATCATGCATCACTAATTCCAATAAAAATAGTAATATGGTTGCAATGGTAATACTCACCACCGGAGGCATAGCTAATCGATCTTTATCCTTTGGGTAATCGTGGTGCACACCGTGAAAAGCGTATTGAATTTTACGCCTGAATGCAGTGTAAGTCGCCATATGGAAAATATACCTGTGCATAACATATTCCGTAAGCGTAAAGATTAAAAGTCCGACAAAGAAGAGACTTATAGTTGTTCCGAGAGCAAGAGTCGTATTTACAGCGCTCCAATAAAGTAGTCCCGCTGAGTAGGTTAAAAATATAGTAATCGGTACGGATATATGTGTTCTTGAAAACCTTTCTATCCACTTATTTTTAAATAAAACTTTGGTTCCTTTATTACTAGGCATACTGAATCCCTTCTACTATGTCACTTAACAAAATTAATTGAAGTGACTTTTAGATGGGCTAATTTTTCAAAAAAATATTTTTAGGTCACTTGCAATTTTCCACTGGCCAACAGCACTTTTTCATAATACTGCTCATATTGAGGCATAATATTACTGACTTCAAAGTCCTTAGCCCGGGCCAGAGCGGCAGATTTGAATCTGGAGAGATTTTCTTCTTTTAAGATGTATAATGATTTTTCAGTCATTTCTTGAATATTACCTACTTCACATAGGTATCCACACTCACCATCCACAATGAGTTCCGGCAAACCGCCGGCGCGGGATGAGATTACAGGTACTTCGCACGCCATAGCTTCCAGTGCAGCCAGGCCAAAACTCTCTTTTTCGGAAGGCATTAAAAATAAATCCGCTACTGATAGTACCTCTTCAACCGCTTCCAACTTACCAAGAAAGCGCACATCCTCACAGGCCCCCAGTTCCCTGCACAGAGCTTCAGTATGATTGCGCTCCGGGCCGTCACCAACCAGCAAAAGTTTGGCGGGGATTTCTTTGCGCAGGTTATAAAATGTTCTGACCACATCTCCCACGCGTTTTACTTTTCGAAAATTGGAGGTATGCACGAGTAGGTGTTCCCCATCTGGGCAAATGGCTCTTTTGAAATGTTCTTTCTTTTGCTTTTTAAATCGGCTAAGGTCTATAAAATTCGGTATAACTTCGATATCCTTAAGAATATTAAAGTGTTCGTAAGTATCTTTTTTAAGATCTTTCGACACGGCGGTAATTCCGTCTGAGGCATTAATACTGAAGGTAACCACAGGCTCATAAGAGGCATCTTTTCCTACCAATGTGATATCGGTACCGTGCAACGTAGTAACCACAGGTATATCGATCCCTTCTGTTTTTAGTATTTGCTTTGCCATGTAAGCAGCAGAGGCGTGAGGTATGGCATAATGTACGTGTAGGAGGTCAAGTTTTTCATACTTAGCTACGTCTACCATTTTACTGGCTAAAGCCAGTTCGTAAGGAGGATATTCGAAAAGCGGATACGTACGGATGTCAACCTCGTGATAATATAAATTCTCATTGAAGAAATCTAATCTGGTGGGTTGAGAATACGTTATAAAATGTATTTGATGCCCCGATTTGGCAAGTGCTTTCCCTAATTCCGTTGCTACCACACCACTACCACCAAACGTAGGATAACAAACTATACCTATTTTCATTCAACTTTACGCTTAATCAATGCAATTATACTGTTTATATTCCCAAATAGATTTATAAATCACTTCTTGGATTCTTGTACGGATATTATTTTGAATGAGTTTCCGGTTGGAGGCTTCCGGATGTATGCGGTTCGAGAGAAAAATGTAGACCAAATCAAATTCAGGATCAACCCAGGCCGCAGTTCCCGTAAATCCTGTGTGACCAAAAGTTTTACCGGAGGCAAACCGACTTGAAGGGCCGTACCATTGGGCTTGTGCAGGTTTATCCCAACCTATACCCCGTCTGTTGGAAGCATATTGTTGCTTTGTAAATCGGCCAATGGTTCCGGGCTGTAAAAATCTGTAACCTCCGTATGTGCCTCCTTGTAAATGCATCTGCATTAGTTTCGCTAGATCCATAGCATTACTGAATAAACCCGCGTGTCCCGCCACACCACCCATTAATGCTGCACCTTGATCATGTACCATTCCGTAAACAAGCGAGTTTCTGAAATAGTTATCCTCTTCGGTAGGAGCAATTCTGGACAATGGAAAATAGCACAAAGGCAGGTATCCGGTAGACGTCATCCCTAACGGTTCGTAAATAT
Organism: Bacteroidota bacterium; assembly: GCA_039028075.1. Taxonomy (GTDB): domain Bacteria; phylum Bacteroidota; class Bacteroidia; order Cytophagales; family Cyclobacteriaceae; genus Fulvivirga. The sequence goes on from JBCCIX010000447.1 coordinate 3,285, forward strand.
TTTGATGTAGAAATTGCTCCATGTTCTGATTAAGAGTTTTCTCAATCAGGCGCTGTAGTAAATAATAGCCCATATCGCTGTATCGATATGGATAAGGTCTTTTACTCTTCTTTGAGATCACCCTCGATTCTTTTACCCATCTCCAGAGGCTATCTTTAATCGTGTTAGCAGCATAAAGCCCCGGAGCCACCTGGAATTGAAATTCACTTCCTTGGGCTCGGCTGTAGAAGCCATCAATAAACGTGGTATCCTGTAAAGTTTGTTTCCAAAAGGGTAAATAGGGCCATAAACCGGCTTGGTGGGTTAGAATATCGATAATTAACATATGCTCCTTATTGGTACCCTTGAGCTCCGGCAAGTAAAAAGAAAGCTTCTTTTCCAGATCGATGTTACCCCTTTCATGCAGAAACATGAAGGCTTGAAGTGTGGCCGCCACTTTAGTGATAGATGCCACATCGTAAATTGTTTTGGATGAAACAGGTTTTAAACGGTCGTAAGTATAGTAGCCAAAGTTCTTTTCGTAAATGACCCTGCCTTTTCTGGCCACCAGCACCTGTCCACCTGGTGTAGCGGCATCTTTTACCGCTTCTTCTACTATCTGATCTATTTGCCGAAGGGTTTCACTATCCATGCCTACGTTTTCCGGCTGGTCCCTGCCTAATCGGAAGGTGGAAGTAGTAGAA
>JBCCIX010000448.1:0-3961 GCA_039028075.1 Bacteroidota bacterium
CTATGGAAAACAAACTCCTGTACTTCTTTAGCTGCATACAGTGTAAAAGGAAACGTATACCCCCTAACTTCATATTTTACATCTTGATCGAATACCGGATATATTCGCGCAAATTTTTTCTGAGAAGCAGTAAGTCGTTCTATGTACTTTTTATCCGGTACTAACTGGAATTTGTAGTAAGAAGCAATCTGAGCTGCACTGTAGAGACCTGTTTCCTCCATGCGCTTAATGGTAGAATCATACAGTAAATCCGAAAAACTATCCGTTTCCGGTTGAATAAAGCGCTTCGCTGCACTGTCATTAAAAGACGAATTCAGGATAACCAATGGTGAAATGCAGATAAATTTCATGCTATCCGAAAATTCGATGCCACCTTCGAGCTCAACACCCTCAGGTTGGATCAAAAGATTACCAAGATCAATTTTCTCAAAACTGAAAAGGTTAGACAATAAATAATCGATAAAGTCTTTGCTAGGGCTAGAAATAACCAGTGTGATCCTGGTAGAATAAAAATGAAGTCCTTTTCTGCTAACTTTAGTTTGACCTTTTAACCCCGAAAAATTATACAAATCATAATTAATCCAATCACGGTTGCCTCCTTTGACCAAGATGCCTTTAATCATTTGAGCTAAAAGAAACTGATGGTGAAAGGGGACATTACTCCCTCTATTCCTTAACAGAAATACAATACGAACTCTCAAAATGGCAATTCTACTATTGAAAAAATGGTCTGCTTTATGACTACACCCTATAAAAAAATGCAGGGCACCAACTTACCAATTACCCGCAACAGACTCTATCTATTTCTTGAGATAGTTAGTAAAACTAATTGAATAAAATGAAATGAAAAAGCTCATGTAATAAATTAATGCCAATTATCACAGGTTTTACACGTTGAACCTAAAATGCACAATATCACCGTCCTGCACTACATATTCTTTCCCTTCGACACCCATTTTTCCTGCTTCTTTACAGGCCAATTCCGTTTTATAATTTTCGTAATCTGAGAGCTTGATTACTTCAGCCCGGATAAAGCCACGCTCGAAGTCCGTATGGATGACACCCGCAGCTTGGGGTGCCTTCCAGCCTTTTTTAATGGTCCATGCACGTACTTCTTTCTCCCCGGCAGTGAAATAGGTTACTAAGTTGAGAATTGCGTAAGCTGCCGTAATGAGCTTATTAAGACCTGATTCTTTCAGCCCGTACTCTTCTAGAAACATGGTACGTTCATCAGCATTTTCCAATTCCGCAATCTGCGCTTCAATACTAGCCGAAATAATTACTGCTTCGGCACCCTCGTTAGCGGCCAACTTCATAAGCTGTGCCGAATGTTCATTGCCATCCGGCAGGGCGGTTTCCTCCACATTTGCAACATAAATTACAGGTTTTGCCGTAAGCAGCTGTAGCCCTTTGATCACATCCTTATCTTCGTCACTTACCTCTAACGATCTTGCATTTTGGCCCGATTCTAGGTGAGCTTTAAAAATACGTAAGATGCCTAATTCTTTTTTCGCCTCAGCATCACCCGTTTTCGCTATTTTCTCTATGCGCTGCATCTTTTTTTCGATGGACTCAAGATCTTTTAACTGAAGTTCCGTATCAATGATCGCTTTATCGGTCACGGGGTCAACACGCCCATCTACGTGTACAATATTATCATCATTGAAACATCGAACTACATGCGCAATAGCATCCACTTCCCGGATATTTGCTAAGAACTGATTACCGAGTCCCTCGCCGTTACTCGCCCCTTTCACGATTCCCGCTATATCTACAAACTCTATGGTAGTGGGTACCAGGCTTTTTGGATTAACCAACGTTTTAAGGATGTTAAGACGCTCATCAGGAACTGTGATGACCCCCACATTCGGTTCTATGGTACAAAATGGAAAGTTAGCAGCTTCGGCTTTATTATTAGAAATTGCATTAAACAGGGTGGATTTACCAACATTAGGCAGACCTACAATCCCACATTTAAGAGCCATTAGGTTTAAGTTTTTTGAATTTTAAAAACGGTGTAACTTCTGTACCCCTGGTAGAGCTCTGTAACAAAAACCCTAATGATCGTGTAAACCGGGATAGCGACTATCATGCCTACAATACCAGCTACAGAAGCCCCGGCAAATATAATTATAAAAATCTCCAAGGGATGCGCCTTTACACTTTTCGAAAAAATGAGTGGTTGTAAAAAGACATTATCCACAAGCTGAACCACTCCAAAAACAGAAATTACCTTTACCACCAGAAAAAGATAGTCTTGAGTAGATTCCAATTCCAGCCCCGTTGATATTCCGACCAGTATGCCGAATGAAGCCCCTAATATGGGCCCTAAGTAGGGGATTAGATTGGCCACGGCAGCAAATAGTGCTATAGTTAACGAATATTTAACGCCCACGATACTTAATCCTAAAGCTGCTATGCTGAAAATAAAGAACATTTGAATGAGCAAACCAACCAAATAATTGGATAACAACCTTTCTATTTTGTTATACGCGGCTATGGTGACTTCAAAAAATCTGTTCGGAATAAGTGAGATCAGCTTGTTGCGTATGGAACCCATCTCATAGAGAAAGAAAAAAGTGATGAAACCTACCGCTAGAATACCGATAAAGAACTGCCCGGTAAAGGCAATTAGCTGATTCAGAATATTACTAAAATTTATTTCCGAGATAAAACCCTGCATATTTTGCTTTAAACTGTCTACTAAGAATCCAGGCCGCTCTGAGGTGAGGTCGTTTTCAATTAAGAAAATTTCAATGTTCTTGATGGGACCGGTACTTCTGTAATAAAGGCTTTCATAGTCAATGGCGGACAATACCTCAATCTGCTCCGATATCAGGGGGATAAAAAGGATGACAAACGAAGCAATCAACATAAAAAAAATAGCAAATGACAGAACTACCGCCACTAAACGGGGTACTCTTACTTTAAAAAATTGGGCTTTAGAAATGTAATGGGTTAGTGGCCTGAGTACGGCGCTCAAAACAATACTGATAGCCACATAAATGAAAATATCTGAAAACAGCCATGCTGCCAGCATAAAGGCAATAACCCCAAGTAGTAGATATAAAACCGTATTTCTAAGCATAAAAAAACCTTATCTTATCGGATAAGGCTAATTTAATCATTCTCTAAGTTGAAATTTTAATCTAGTCCCATTTAAGTTCAGAATCAACGCTTGCCTTCTCTTCGCGTACTTCCTCACCACTGTCTCTATCAAATTGATCAAAATCAACTTCAGGCATTAATTCATCTTTTACATGATTGACGGTATTGGTTAATGCATCCAAAAACTTATTAAAGTCTTCTTTATACAAAAAGATCTTGTGCTTTTCATAGGAAAAGCCGTCGTCTTTATACCGTCTCTTACTTTCAGTTATGGTCAAATAGTAATCGTTTGACCTTGTCGCTTTCACATCGAAAAAATAGGTGCGCTTACCTGCTCTCACTCGTTCAGAGTATATTTCTTCCCGTTCTTTAGTGTTGTTGTCCACAATGATGGTTTTTATTATAATTTCGTCCCTAGCTTTTCTGGAACATTAGATTCTAAATATAGTATAATATTTATATTTAATGCAAACGGAGAGCTTATTAATAAAACAATTTTGGCTTTCAAGCGTTTTGCGACCTCATTTAAACCGATGTAGCTATGATCTATGAATTGGATGAAATTAGAGACTTTGGCAAAGTAGACTTTCTAGCCCGACAACTGGTAGAAGGATTTATTACCGGATTACATAAATCGCCTTACCATGGTTTCTCCGTTGAATTTGCCGAACATAGACTATACAATACGGGTGAAAGCACACGACATATTGATTGGAAAGTATTTGCCAAAACGGATCGATTGTACACCAAGCGGTATGAGGAAGAAACTAATTTAAGGTGTCAAATAGTAATTGATAACTCTTCTTCCATGCGCTATCCGGTCGAAACAAAAGGCAAACTGCTCTTCAGCACC
>JBCCIX010000449.1:0-3948 GCA_039028075.1 Bacteroidota bacterium
ATCCGGAAAATAGGAAGAAGCATCTTATTAAGCTATCAGAAGGAAAAATTTCAAAATAAGGTGCATGAAACTTAGTAAGATCCCTCCTTTGTCGGGATGACCTATGTTTTGTCGTGTACTGAAATTAACCATCAACTTAGTGAAATTTTGTATTGCAGGAGTTTAGCGCTTTCTTTAACCATACTGTCGATCGTGGATGGATTTGTAATAGTTCAAGAAATCTGGATGGATAGGTTGTCGTAACAAAATTCTTCATTATGGTACACTCGGTACAGATGCGTTGAGCCGGAACAAGTAGTATTTGAGAAAATCCTTCGCCAGCGTCTCGAATTCACTCTGCTAATGAGCTATACCTCAATTTAGCTAAACAGCGCTGTTTTCACCTTTCTGTAATACTATTAAAGCAGCACATTACCTTCTGTTGCAATGTTTTGAAGTTCCTGAAATGAGTTACGGCATATATATGATCCCCGCCCTCTCATTCGTTATCTTACCAGCTAAATTGACTTTAACTGTCTTTCTCCATCACTGATTTCCTTAATCAGATTTATTTCCGCTACTTCAGGGAAATTGTCATTTATTAAGGTTGGTGTAAACATCATCAGTCAAAAATATATATTTGTTTACACTAATCAGCGTGCAAGTAGCCACGGGGCAACGAACAGCAATGGTAATTTACCGTTAAATTTTAAGCGCTGAAAACGCATGAATTGATAAATACTTTATTCGAAGCAATTAATGTTATCAACGATAAAATCTGATTTACCTGCGGGCTTAGTGGTCTTTCTTGTAGCGGTACCGCTTTGCCTTGGCATTGCATTAGCATCTGGTGCACCTCTTTTCTCAGGAATTATAGCCGGCATGGTAGGTGGCATTGTAGTGGCTTTAATCAGCGGTTCTAAGATCGGTGTAAGTGGTCCGGCGGCTGGTCTTGCTGTCATAGTTGCCGACGCTATTGCCCAACTTGGTACCTCGAATAACGGCACCTTTGACATGGAAACCGGGTTTGCTCTTTTTCTATCGGCGACTGTTATCGCCGGCGCTTTCCAGATTATTCTCGCTTTTCTAAAAGCCGGTATCATCGGTTATTATTTTCCTAATTCTGTGATTAAAGGCATGCTATCAGCTATTGGTATAATAATCATATTAAAGCAAATACCACATGCTTTGGGACATGACGTTATCCCCGATGGTTTCCTCGGTTTTTTTCAAAAGGACGGAGAAAATACGTTTAGTGAGATCGTAGTTTCTCTTCAGGACATTAATCCTGCTGCTGTGATCATAACCTCTATTTCAATGGTAATATTGATCATTTGGGAGCAGAGTTTCATAAAGCGAATAAAATTCTTTCAAATCATACAAGGGCCTTTGGTCGTGGTAGTGATCGGCATTTTATTAAGTAGGTTTTTTACCGGTGCGGGCTATCATTTAGAGGCTGATGAAATGGTACGAATACCGTTGGCCGCCGAGGTTGGCGGTGTTACTTCCCTTTTTACATCTCCGGATTGGAGCAGGTTGTTTTCCTTTGAAATATTTGTACTGGGTATAACTATTGCCATTGTGGCCAGCTTAGAGACACTCTTGTGCGTGGAAGCCACAGACAAATTGGACCCTGATAAGAATATAACTCCTACCAATCGCGAATTACTCGCTCAGGGTACGGGAAATATTATTTCGGGTTTAATCGGGGGGCTACCCGTCACTCAAGTTATAGTCAGAAGTTCCGCTAACATACAGTCCGGTGGTAAGTCAAAATTATCAGCTTTCATACACGGTATACTTATTCTATTCAGCGCCCTTTTGATTCCGGATGTTCTTAATATGATTCCGCTCTCCAGTTTAGCGGCGATTCTTTTTGTAGTAGGTTATAAACTTGCCAAACCAGCGTTGTTCAAAGAGATGATTGCAAAAGGTAGAGCACAATTCTACCCGTTCCTTATTACTATCCTAGGTATTATTTTCACGGATTTACTTCTAGGAATTGGTATTGGGTTAGCGGTAGCGACATTTCTTATTCTCTACAAAAACTTCAATACTCCCTTCAGTTTCAGTGAAAATCATAAGCCCGGGCAGCCTATTGAAATCAAGCTATCAGAAAATGTTACGTTTTTAAACAAGGCGGGAATATTACAGGCGTTGAATGTGATACCTCCTAAGAGTGATGTGATTATCGATTCCACAGCATCTAATTATGTACACCCCGATGTCGCAGAAATAATTGACGACTTTGAAATCCATGCGGCCAAAGTGGGCATAAACCTCGAGATACGCGGAGACTTCCATGAAACGAAGAGCAATGCTTTGTATCACTTCAAATCACAAGTCGGTAATCATGAAAAAGAGAAGTCCTATTTAGCCAGTATCTTAAAATCCTAAGGCCCGCTAACCAACATATTCTTTTCTTCACCGTTATTAACCTAATTACATAGCCTAGTTCGCATGTCAAACCCCAGAAAAGTATTCTTATCAGCTTCAACGCTTATCATCATTTCGGTGCTTAGTTTGTCTTTTACGAATCCTGGCAAGCGTTACTTCGAAATAGCTAAGAATCTTGACATTTTCGCCTCTCTTTTTAAGGAGGTGAACGTAATGTATGTGGATGAGATTAACCCTAATAAGGTAATAAAAGTAGGAATAGATGCTATGCTACAGTCTCTTGATCCCTACACGGTTTACATACCTGAAGACGACATTGAAGATTTTAGAACACAAAGTACGGGGCAATATGGAGGGATCGGTGCTGTAACCAGCAGAATAAACGGCACGGTAAAAGTCATTATGCTGATGGAGGGGTATTCTGCACAAAAAAATGGCCTACAAATTGGAGACGAAATCATCAGAATTGGCAATGTAGATATCACCAAGCTTTCCCGAGAGGAAACCAACGAACTCATGAAAGGGCAAGCAAATACAGAAGTACGTCTCACGGTCAAAAGATTTGGTGAAGAACAGCCACTGACCCTGACCTTCAAGCGAGAAAAAGTAAAGGTAAAAAATGTTCCTTATTACGGTATGGCGGCAAACGATGTTGGTTATGTAAAACTCACGGATTTTACGATGCAGGCAGGGAAAGAGGTTAAGAACGCTGTTATTGATTTAAAAAAATTAGGTGCAGAAAAAATAATCATTGATTTACGAGGTAATCCAGGTGGATTACTCATCGAAGCGGTGAACATAGTAAATATATTTATACCCAAGGGGAAAGAGGTAGTATCGACAAAAGGTAAGGTAACGGAAAACAACGCGACTTATAAAACACTCAACGCGCCTGTGGATACAGAAATTCCATTGGCGATTTTAATTAGCAGTGGAAGTGCTTCTGCCTCAGAAATAGTAGCAGGTTCTATCCAGGACTATGATAGAGGAGTTATTATTGGTGAAAAATCTTTTGGTAAAGGACTAGTACAAATCCCACGACCACTTTCCTATAACTCTCAGTTGAAAGTTACAACTGCCAAATATTATACGCCAAGTGGGCGTTGTATTCAAGCACTGGATTACAGCAACAGAAATCCAGACGGGAGTGTTGGAAAAGTAGCTGATAGTCTGAAAAATGAATTCAAAACGGTCAACAATCGTCCGGTTTTTGACGGCGGCGGGGTAGATCCTGATTTAATTGTAGGCCAGGAAAAGCTATCCCCCATTGCCTATGCCTTGGCGAGCAAAGGACTTATTTTTGATTATGCTACAAAGTTTTATTACGAAAATAGAGGTGCCACAATCAAAAATTTTAACATGTCTGAATCTCAATACAATGATTTTAAACAATGGGTTGGGGCCAAGGACTTCTCCTATACCACCAGGGTGGAAAATGATCTGGAGCGGCTCACAAAAAATGCCGAAAAAGAGCAGTATTACGAAAGGATCGAGCAGCAAATACAAGGTCTTAAGACTACTATTGATCTAAGCAAAAAAAATGACCTTGATACTTTCAAAGCTCAAATAAAA
>JBCCIX010000450.1:0-3944 GCA_039028075.1 Bacteroidota bacterium
GAAATGCACTAAATCGAGCTATTCAGGATTCTATCTCCACAATTACGATGACCTGTTGAAGACGATCGATAAAATAAAAAAACGAAAGGATTCGCGTAAGGTTGTTTTATGTGGGGTTAGCTTTGCGCTAATGGATCTCGCAGAAAACTATGAAATTGACTTAAGTGAAAATGTCATTGTGATGGAGACTGGGGGAATGAAGGGGAGAAGGAAAGAGTTGGTCAGGGAAGAATTGCATGCTTTTCTTTCCAAAAAGCTTAACCTATCAAAGGTGCATTCAGAATATGGAATGACCGAACTTAGCTCGCAAGCTTACTCAAGCGGCTTTGGTAAATTCAAAACCCCGCCCTGGATGAAAGTTGTATTGCGGGATACGAACGATCCTTTTGCCACAGAGAGTAGGCAGTCAGGCGGCATAAATGTTATTGATCTGGCCAATATTTCATCCTGTGCGTTTATTGAAACTCAAGATCTAGGAACACTTAACTCAGCAGGGGAACTGGATATTTTAGGACGTTTTGATAATGCTGACATCAGAGGATGTAACTTACTTATATGATTTACTGGGGTCACTGTGTTTTTGGCAAAATTAGCAATGTCTACGAAATTTTTAGCGGGCAACCCTTAATAGCGTTTGATAAGAGCTTTTACTTCAAAACTGAAAATTACTCCTACGTAAAACCTACTAAAAGGAATTGGCGAAGATTTTTCTTACAGGAATTTGAAACGTGTTTTTAGCGGGTGATTCTAAATCAACATTTTTTTCTTACACCGGCAGCTCAAAATGTTCAGGTCGCTCCCTTTGTAAGAAGCTATCCTAGTAATTCTTTAAAGCATATCCTGTGCGTAATCTACTGTTCCTATCTATTCAAATAGTGGTATTGATCAGCGGGAAATGCATTTAACTACTAATCTCTGTATTTTTTTCTACATCAGCCTTGGTAATTTTATCTCCGGACATGATGATGAGCCGCTCTACGACATTCCGTAACTCTCTGATATTACCGGTCCACTTATGTTTTTGAAGAAGTGAGATGGCATCGTCATCTATGTCTTTTTTCTTAGAACCATATTCAGCAGCAATATCATCCAAAAACTTCTCTACCAGTAGCGGTACATCGGCTATCCGGTCTCGTAAAGCTGGAACTTTAATTAGGATTACACTAAGGCGATGATACAGGTCTTCTCTGAATTTATTTTCCTCGATGGCTTTTTTAAGGTCTTTGTTCGTGGCCGCAACAACGCGAACATTCACCTTAATATCTTTATCGCCTCCTACACGGGTAATCCTATTTTCTTGAAGCGCTCTTAACACCTTGGCTTGTGCAGACAGGCTCATATCGCCGATTTCATCAAGAAAGAGCGTGCCGTCGTTTGCCTGCTCAAACTTTCCTATCCTTTGCTTTACGGCAGAAGTAAAAGATCCTTTCTCATGACCAAAAAGTTCGCTCTCAATCAGCTCAGATGGAATAGCCGCACAGTTTACTTCTACTAATTGACCTTTCGAGCGATTACTTTTATCGTGTATCCAGCGCGCCACGAGTTCTTTGCCGGTACCATTCTCGCCGGTAACGAGAATCCTGGCTTCTGTCGGAGCTACTTTCTCAATGGTGTCCTTGACTTCACGTATTACATTTGATTCCCCTACAATATCGTAGGCCTTAGAAACTTTCTTTTTTAAGACTTTGGTTTGAGTCACCAGTGAACCGTTGTCTATGGCATTTCTTAAGGTTACTAATAACCGGTTCAGGTCAGGTGGTTTTTGAATGAAGTCAAAGGCTCCTTTTTTAGTAGCATCCACCGCAGTATCAATTGTGCCATGTGCACTGATCATGATAAATGGTGTATCGATACCATCACTCACCACCCTTTCTAAGACTTCCAAGCCGTCCATTTTAGGCATTTTTATATCGCATAAAGCGGCATCGAACTTTTCCGCACTTAGCAATTTTAATCCTTCCTCGCCATTTTTAGCTTCACTAACCTGATACTTTTCATATTCAAGTATTTCTTTCAGTGTATCTCTAATACTCTGCTCGTCATCAATGATTAATACTTTGGGCATAGTAAGAAGTTTTGCTTCATAAAAAAAATCCGTCAGTACCTTACCTCTGGCGGATTAAATACAAGTGAATAAGCCGGGTTCTGTTTTCGATTTAACGAACCTTGTCATTTATCTAGCCCTAACGTCACCGTTAGGGTCAAGCAGCCTACCCGTTATACCGTGCTTACGCACTTTGAACGAGCCATTCTTCATCGAAGAAGGTATAACTTATTTGGCCTTTCAGCTCGTAAGGTTTACCCTGCGGTTCCGGTCGCCCGGAACCCGGTGAGCTCTTACCTCACCTTTTCACCTTTTCCCTAACGTTACCGTCAAGGTAGTTTGTTTTCTGTGGCACTTTCTGTTCTCAGCTAAGCCGAGACCTTCCCGTTAGGAAGTACGACGCTCTACGCTGCCCGGACTTTCCTCTCCCGTTAGTGCCGGGAGCGACAAGACACACCTGCGGTGTAAAGATAGATAATGTGTCCGTTTATTAGTTAATGTACGTCGACACCGGTAAGCTTAAACTCATATTCGTCAGCAACATTGGCTACTTCCTGAATAATTTCTTTGATGAGCCCTTCCGTAGCCGTTTCCACAAAGCAAGAGTCTTCTACTTGTACAAAATCATCAGCTATCGCGAATTTGGCATGATTCAAATTGGTATTTTCGATCAGCAACTCTTTCAGGTCAATGCCTGAATTATAAGCACAAACTTTTGACGAAAACTCTATGAGGTGCCGATTATAACGTTGACTTAATTTGACTGTGCCCAGCACAGTTTGAAAACGTTCATCAGGCAACGGAACGATTATTATTGAGGTAGCACTGTCATATTCTGAATAAGTTCCGCCAATTTCATCAGCATATTCTTTCATGAACGCATTTAGATCCATTGTGTCAGGGTTTTGATTGAGTCTTCAATATACAAAAAAATGAAAAGCACTGAAGGTAATCTTGAATTTAATTGGTCTCTTACTTAGTGTCCCTAAGAAAACGAAATGGAACGACTTTGCGAGCCTACCCGCGCGTACTTACGTCTTCGCCCGCAGGGTTGGAAAAAAAGATAAGTTTACGATGGACACCGTTTGAAAGATAGTGTTAATTTCTAAAATCTGAAGTCTTAGAATTTTTAACTTGTGAGGTTTCCGAACCTGTGTTGTCTTTGCTTTCTTTAGATTGGTTTCTGGAACGTTGAAAGAGCTCTTTAATCTCATTAAAGTTCTGTGTATGGATCAGGCTAAAACCCGTGGTGGTGGTGTTTTGAGCTTCCTCATTTGGATTGATAGGATTGTAATTGGTTCTATTATACATTTTAGCCCTGAATTTACCATTCGGCGTAAGCAGATATTCTACCGTCCAGTCTCCCGCAATACTATTGATATCGGCGCGATTTTGCTGATTGGTAAATCCTCCGTCTCGTGTTACTCTAAGACGTCCGTCGAGGAAAGTATAGCTCAAACGTAACTGAAACGTGTTGTAAGCATCAGCATCTAAAGCCCCTAGATCAATATCAATTTCCAAATTTTCATCAACCTGTGTCACCCAGTAGCTCAACTGGTTGGATAATAGCTCACTCACACTGCTTGAGATAGAGCCGCCCGTATTGAACGATTGTAGCGGGCTAAATTTTTTAAGAATTATCAAACTAAAAACCTGCCGTTTAAGCTCTTGCTCATCGATGCTATTTTTGAACTCCGCGAAGGCTAATTCCAAGTCCACCGTTTCAGTGCCTCCGGTGCCAGTTCCTTCGTCAATAACCGGTACTTGTATATTTCTTGGCAAATTAGAAGCAATAATATCAAAATCCACCTGAGGCGATAAAAGACGGCCATCGATATCCAATAGTACTTGGACTGGATAATTTCTTCTTATTTCCGGGGAGTTAGAGTAATCTAAATTC
>JBCCIX010000451.1:0-3943 GCA_039028075.1 Bacteroidota bacterium
GAGAGCTTTGATTTCCAGATCTCCCTCAAAGTAGTCTATGGCTTCTCTCAGGGAGTTCACCCCGATCACATCAAGATCATTGACTATAGCTGCTTCGGACGCGTTTTCTTTAGGAAGCACAAAGCCTTTAAACCCTTGCTTACGAGCTTCAATGGCAATTGGTAAAACACCCTTTATCGGCCGCAGTTCGCCATTCAGCGAAAGCTCACCCATCACTACATACTCGGACATTTTTTCTCCATGAAACTGGCTGGAAGCCTGTAACACGCTAAGTGCGATGGGGAGGTCGTAGGCGCTGCCCTCTTTCTTAATATCCGCAGGAGCCAGGTTTACCACCACCTTTTGGCGCGGCATACGTAACTCGTAATGCTTCAAAGCAGACTCAACCCGGTGTGCACTTTCCTTTACAGCGCTATCGGGAAGTCCACTGATCCAAAATTTCGTTCCCTGGATTACCGTAACTTCAATGGTAATGATCTTGGCATCTACCCCAAAGACCGCCGCACCGTAATTCCGGGATACCACTATGCGGTAAGTTTTTCTATGAGCTGAATGATGAGGTGGATCACTTTAATGTGGATCTCCTGGATGCGATCCGCGTAGCCGCTGTGGGGTACGCAAATCTCTACATCTACATGGCCAGTAATTTTTCCACCGCCATTGCCGGTTAAAGCAACTACTTTAGCCCCCTTATTCTTGGCAGCTTTAATGGCTTCTAAGATATTCGGAGAATTTCCACTTGTGCTTATAGCCAAAATAACGTCTTTCTCGGTAGCTACAGCTGCGATAAAACGTGAAAAAATGTGATCATAACCATAATCGTTACCCACACAAGACATATGGCTGGCATCAGAAATGGCAATGGCTGGTAACGGTTCTCGATTATCTCTAAAGCGGCCAGTAAGCTCTTCTGCAAAATGCATGGCATCACAATGCGATCCTCCATTTCCACATGAAATAGCCTTCCCTCCATTCTTAAAGGCGCTGGCAAACAATGTCGCTGCACGTTCGATATTAGAGAGGTTTTTTTCGTCTTTAATGAACCGTTCTAATACCTCAGACGCTTGCCTTAATTCTGCTATGATCAGGCTTTTGTGTTCCATGCTGCTCTGGAATTATGAATTCTTAAGCCGTCCCCGCTTCATCACCCGAAGGTGAGATGCCTTTAGCTTCCTGAAGATCAAACATCTTCGCTTTGTACGAATTGGCCTCATGCTCTAAACGCTCAATTTCTTTTTTAGAACCACTGGATGCCATGTTGAATAAGATGATGTTGATAGCAAACAAGATCAAGCCGAAGACCGAAGCATAGATCATCCAATTCATTCTTTCTCTGAGCCAAAGTAAGAATTCAAAATCTTCTGAGCGGTAATTAACATAGATAGAAACCAATAACAGAACGAAGTGAAAGAGAAAGTAGGCGAGAAAGAAAATAGACTTTGGCTTCTTCATAATAGGGAATAAAAGTAAAGTAGGCTTTAAGTAAGCATGAAAAATAAAGCTACAAAATTAACCCGAATTATTTACGCCGCCCTAAATAATGACGATTTAATGATTTTGTTAAACTCACGATTGTATGCTCCGTGATCGGTATTACGTATTTTGCATAGCGCTCAACTTATTGTACAATCCATCTTTATGAAGTAATTCGTTGTGCGTGCCGCGTTCAATTATTTTACCGTTCTGGATCACCAAGATCTCATCTGCATGCTGGATTGTACTTAATCTATGGGCAATAACGATAGAAGTCCTGTTCTGCATAAGATTGGAAATGGCCTGCTGTACTAGCATTTCCGACTCAGAATCAAGAGCGGAGGTCGCCTCGTCCAATAACAAAATAGGTGGGTTTTTGAGAACGGCTCTTGCTATACTGATACGCTGCCTTTGTCCTCCGGAAAGTTTCATGCCACGGTCTCCAATATTAGTTTGGTAGCCTTTCTCCTGCTCTACAATAAAATCATGGGCGTTGGCAATTTTAGCAGCTTGTATAACCTTCTCTTCAGCCACATCTTCAGCTGCAAAAGCAATGTTGTTAAAGATTGTATCATTAAATAAGATTGATTCTTGTGCTACGATACCCATCAACGCGCGTAAATCTTCCATGCTTACTTGCCTCAGCGAGTGACCATCAATTTTGATATCGCCTTCGGTAGGATCATAAAAACGAGGTATAAGATCTACTATTGTGGATTTACCCCCTCCCGACTGTCCTACTAGCGCTACGGTGGTTCCCTTTTTAACCTTCAAATTAATCCCATTCAGCACCGGGTCTTTATCATACTTGAAATATACGTTTTCGAAGGTTATTGAATCCTTGAATTCCCGCAGCGATACTGGATTCGTTCTATTTTGGATCTCAGGCACGGCATCTATAATTGCAAAGATCCTTTCTCCGGAAGCAATACCCTTCTGTACACCTGAAAGGCCTTGCGAAAATGCTTTAGCCGGTGAGATAATTTGAGAAAAAATAGCCAGATAAGTGATGAATTGACTTGCTTCCAGAGCGGAACGGTCATTGATTACTAAAGAGCCCCCGTAATACAGGATGATCGTTATAATACCTACTCCCAGAAATTCAGAAATGGGCGAACCAAGTTCCTTACGATAAGAATACCCCAGATTCACTTTTCTGTAATAATTCGTCTCTTGGTCAACCTTATCCGTGACATATTCCCGGGCGTTGAAGGCTTTAATGATCCTCATACCGCCCAAGGTCTCATCCAGAATATTGACTATTCTACCCAATGATTGCTGACTTTTGATGGCCTTTCTTTTCAGTCGTTTTACTATATATCCGAGCACTCCACCGGCCACAGGTAAAATCAAGAGCGTGAAAAAAGTAAGTTTGACAGAGATAGCAAATAAGGTAATGAAATATATTATGACCTGAACCGGTTCCCGAAATAAGGCTTTGGGGCTAGCCAGCACCGAAACTTCCACTTCCTGTACGTCATTGGTAATTCTGGACATCAGATCACCTTTACGCTCGTTGGTAAAGAAACTCAGATGCATCCTGGATATTTTTTCATAAATCGCCATGCGCAAGTATTTGACCGCATCGAGTCTTATATGTGCACTAATAATAGCAGCGAGATATCTAAAAATGTTAGTGAGTAAAACGGAGCATAAAACTACTATACATACAAAAATGAGAGCCTGCGCTTCACCGTGATCTCGAATTACATTGATGAAATAGTAATTAAAGTAATCGCTTGCATAATCTGTAGTAAACTCAAATTCCAAGGGCTTTTCATATACTACGTCAGGTGTAAGCTTAAAAAGTACGTTCAGCAAAGGAATGAGCATGACGAGATTAAAAACACTGAAAATAACGCTCAGAAATACGAAAATAATGTATTGCGGTACGTAGAAGTTCAGGTTCCGCGCGTAACTAAATATTCTGAAAAAGGTCTTCATGACTTAAAAACTGCAAGTTAGCCGATTGCCATTAAAACTCGTTCAATCGCTGCGGAACGTTCCAGCGTAAGACCACCGAAGTAAAGTTGGTATCCCGGGAAAGATCAGTCTGTTCACTATTCTGCTCGCGATAGATATGCTTTAGGTCAATAAAAAAATTATGTTTCCATTGATAGGACAAAGTGACATCAGCAAATGTGAGATTCGTGCCTACACCTTGCCCAATGAAATGTCCTCTATCTCCTGTATCTCTCCTTTCTCTGGTTGAACTGTTTACTAGAATATCCCCTCCCCAATTTTCATTGACACCATCTTCACCGTATTCAGCCAAGATCAGTTTGCCAGTGATCATTAGTCTATTCAAGGGCTGGTATCTGACGATGCCTACAATCTCTCTGAAGTTAGCTCCTAAAGGGTGCGCCAGCGGTTGACGATAGCCCGAATAACTCCCAAACGGAGTATCATGTGAGTACGTGTAAGGTCTGGCTATATTAAACTCAGCTTGCAGATCTAAATTATCCATACC
>JBCCIX010000452.1:0-3918 GCA_039028075.1 Bacteroidota bacterium
TATCGAAATGGGAAAAGTAATGTGGGGAAATCCAGCTGGAAATCCACCTCCTTATTTCTGGAGATTGGGAGAAAGGACATATGGACTGCAGTAGATCTAAGACCATTTAGAAGGATGATGGAAAGTGGCGAATTAAAAACTTCAAAATCAATCGCATTTGAGCTTCTTAGCTATGATATACTGCTTTTATCACCGGATGATCAATACCCTACAGTAAATTACTAAACAGAGACGATATGGTCCACGTTACCCGTAGAATTAATTGATTTTCTCGGTTATAACAAGCACCTCTTGAGTAGTTGTGGTGGAAACAAGTTTGAAGCCTAGTTTTTCCATTTCTCGTTTGAAACTCTGTGGGTCTTCCGCTTCAAAGCTAAAATCGAAATCATACCTTCCGGTTAAACCGGTTTGGTTGACAAAGGGCTTATTTGCTGAGGGTGAGAGGTATGGGTTGAGATATTCGTTTGTGAAATCATCCATGGTTTTGTTTTTTCCGGCATACTTCCCTAAACGTGAGGTGATCGCTCTTTTTTGAGGGCTCTGGTTTGCTTGGCTTTCCACCAACTTTGGCGATCCCGTAG
Source organism: Bacteroidota bacterium (assembly GCA_039028075.1). Taxonomy (GTDB): domain Bacteria; phylum Bacteroidota; class Bacteroidia; order Cytophagales; family Cyclobacteriaceae; genus Fulvivirga. Next base: position 582 of record JBCCIX010000452.1, read on the forward strand.
CGTGAATCTCAAGAACGGGCATTTCAGTGCGTTCAATCAGCGCCCGATAGGGTAGATCATTATCCAGTAGTCCTTGTTGGAACGTGGTAAATAAAAGCTCCGGTGTTGGCGATATTACTTCAATACAGTATCGCTCTGTCTTAAGTTTCTCCATCAACTTAGTATCTACTTTCATACGGGAATCCGACCCTATTTCGAACGCATATCTGTAGATGTTATATAGCGACTGATTTAAAAGGGTAACTCTACGATTTTGGAACTCCGATTTTTTTGATTTTACCCGACGAGTTATGGGGATGGCTCCTGACATCTCTGGTTGAATCATAAATTTTTCCCGGGTACCCGGTTTCGGAGGAAAGTAGTCTTTGGTGTAATCAAAGGCTCTCGCAGATTCCTTTTTCATGGTAATATCCAATGGCTTACCCGTCATTATATCTTTAATTACATCGGATGTAATTTCATCTGGTGAGGTGAATGCTGCTATTTTACCCGCTGGATCAATAAGCACAGCATGAGGTATGCTTCGATGGTTGAAATATTGTTTGTATACGCCCTCGATATCTGAAATATGAAGAATGGGCGAAGGTTTATTCTTTATGTAGCGCAGAACCCTGGTTTCTGATTCATAAGAAATAGCAATTACTTCTATTTGATCGTTAAACTCGGTTTTGAGATCAGCAAGATGTTCCATAGCCGGAAGGCAAGGGCCGCACCAGGTGGCCCAAAATTCAATGATCAGCACTTTACCGCTTAGATCTTGGAAGCGAGAAGATTGGTTGGAGTTTAGAAAGGGCGGCAGCGATAGGTCGTAAACAAAGTCTCCAATATCCAGAGACTTGCTGGATTTATTAGTCTCTGGACCGGCGCCTACTGCAATTGATTGTTGAGCTGTGGAGTGTACGCTTACGGAGACGCAGATTGTTAATAGTATTTTATGCATTACTGGGGGATTTAAAATTTCTTTCCAAGATCTTGGTTTTACTCGTTAAGTGCTGTTAAACTTTGTTAAGAGATATTAAAATCCGGCTAAGCTGTTCTATTTAGGGGTATTTCTCATTCATACTTAAGACTATGGGCAGGGTTTATTCGAGCCGTGCGAATCGATTGATAGCTAACGGTTACGCCGGTTAAAAATACCGTGAGCACTGCCGATAAAATGAATATCCAAGGAGAGAGTGAGATGCGATATGAAAAATCATCGAGCCAATTATGTGCTATGTAATACGCCGCCGGAATAGCAATCAGGCATGAGCTAAGTACTAACCGTAAAAACTGTGATGAGAGTAGCTTAACGATATTGGATACGGTGGCCCCCATCACTTTTCTGATCCCAATTTCCTTAGTTCTACGAATGGTGGTATAAGAAGCCAGCCCGAACAGGCCGAGGCACGATAGTAAGATGGAAACCACAGTGGCGAAAATGGATAGGTCGGCGATTCTTTTTTCACCTTCGTAAAACTCATCCTGTATATCCTCACTATAAAATGAATTAAACTCTCGGTTGGGGTAAACCTCGTGAAAAGCTAACTCCACCTTATTACACGCGATTTGCAGGTCGGAGTTATGATGGAACTTTACCGCCACTCCGTTACCCGCGCGGTATCCAATCAGTAAGGGATTTATTTCGGAATGAAGTGATTGGAAATGAAAATCTTTGAAAATACCCACGACTTGAAAAGTGTCGTAAGACGTGCGAATAGATAGTCCAAGCATACTTTTTAAATCTTCACTATATGCCATTTTCTTCGCGAAAGTTTCATTTACAACGACCTGCGCATCATTTTGGGGTAGAAAACTCTTTCCTTCGATCAGGTCGATCTTAAAGAAGTCTAGGTAACTTTCGTCCCCGTATTTGATGTAACATTGCAACTCTTGCGTTTCGCCAAATGCATTATTGCCTTTGAATTCACTACGGTTATATCCTCGTTGAAGAGGTGGATTATCAAAAGTGGCAAGGTCTAAGATCTCAGGGAGCTCTTTTACTTTATTGATAAAAACCTGCTGCTGATCTTTGTGATCATAAAAAGAGGTATAAAAATAGAAGATGGGGTCTTTGGTGAGGCCGGTATCTTTGTCGAGCATGTAGTTTACTTGCAGATAGGCTACGGACGAACCTATGATTAATATCTGAGCTAGCGTGAATTGCGCGGAAGTCAACACTTTTCGTAGACCGTCATTACTTTTAAAGAAAAATGTCCTTTGTTTTTTTAGGGCCCTACTGAGATTTATAGATGATAAAATAAATGAGGGATAGAGACCTGCGGTAATGCCCACTAAAAAGGTGGTGAGAACTAGTATTCCTAGGGTAGCTACATCGAAAATGTTAAAAGTAACACTTCCAGGAATGTAGAGGTCAAAAGCCCCCAAGATAAGTTTAACCAAAGGTATCGCTGTCACCACGGCTAGGGCCGTAACTACGCAGCTCTCGGATAAGAATTGAAAAATGAGCTGCGTCCGACTGCTTCCCATGACTTTTCGCACACCTATTTCCAGAGAACGATTGGCCGCAAAGGCTGTCATAAGATTGATGAAATTAATGCAGGCTATGCCCAGAATAGCGATAGCCACAAGTAATACCGTATGGAGTATGTCCTTTTGGGCTACATATTCGGAACTATCAAATATTCCCAGGTCATGGTTGAAATGAAGGTCAGAAAGAGGCTGAAGCGCTATGCTAATCTCCCAGTTCTTATCAGTTACTTCACCGGCGACTTTTTCATTGATGAGGGCGAGTAAATTTTCCTGCTGTGATCGTTCAAAGTTGGGACTTGCCCTCATAAATAACTGGGTGCCGGAGTTAACTCCTCCCCAATACTTCTTTTCAAATCTTGGTTTCAGCCAGGAGAAGTCTTTAGTGGATGCTGAAAGTATATCCGTAAACCTAAAATCGGAATGGGTCAGATCATCGACTATTCCTCCGACCGTTACTTGAAGGGAATCGTTATAGGAAATCGTTTTTCCCAAAGCCTCTAGAGCTGATATCTCGCCAAAGTATTTGTCGGATTGCGACTTGGTCAATACCACTTTAAGGGGTTGATCGAGCACTTCCTTCGAGCCGGCAAGCCAAGTATGCTGACCCACGAAATCAAAATAATTTGAGGAGGCCAAAATCATTTTGCGCTGTCGCCCTAATCTTTTTATATCGCTATTGGGCTCGGAAATGGTCACCTCCGCGCTGAGGTTAGTGAAGGCCACCAAGTCGGCATCCACGGTAATTTCATTGAGCACAAACGGAACCAGGGCGGAAGGCACTCCACGATTCGCTCCTTCTATAGAACCGGAAAATTTAGAATACATTCGGAAGGTTCGGTCCGCATCAGGATGATTAGTGTTGAAA
>JBCCIX010000453.1:0-3895 GCA_039028075.1 Bacteroidota bacterium
CATGAAAGTGGAACATCCAAAATTTGGATATGGAATGGTTATGGAGTTGGATGAAAGTGGAGCCAATCGCAAAGCTAAGGTTAGTTTTGATGACTTTGGAGAGAAGACATTATTACTTAGTTTTGCCAAACTCAAAATTCACACGAATTAGCGCTAATCTTAACTTAACCTGAAAAGGTTTCAAAAAATTTCAGATGAACTACAATACAAGCCTGTCTCCGGTTGTCCTAAAAGAATACGGGAGAAACATTGAAAAGATAGTGGCCTACCTGCGCACTATTGATGATAAAGAAAAAAGAACCAAGTATGCCTACACACTGGTAGAGCTTATGAAGCAAATAGCTCCTTCCGTTAAGGAAACCAATGAAACTAACCAAAAGCTTTGGGATGATATGTTCATAATGGCTGGCTTTGACTTAGATGTGGACAGCCCGTATCCGGTGCCCGATAAAGATGTGCTCACCAAGCCCCCGCAAAGGGTTTCGTACGTAAACAATAGGATAAAGTACAAGCATTACGGAAGAAATATTGAGTTGCTTGTTAAAGAAGCTATCAAAAAAGAGGATCCTCAAGAGCGCGAAGATGCGATCATTTACATAGGTAAACTTATGAAAAGTTTTTACGGCAGCTGGAACAAAGAAGTTATTGACGATGCTGTTATATTGGATAATATTAAGGCCATATCCGGCGGTGAGCTTAGCATTGATTTAAGCAAAGTGAAAGATGATAATTTATTCGAACGACTTTACAAAGACAAACGCAAGCCCGGGGCTAATCGCCATCAAGGTGGAAGATCCGATAACCGCGGCAAGGGCGGTGGCCGGGGCAGAAACCGAGGCCGCAGAAGGAACTAAATGAGTTCGTTTAAAATTCGGGGGGGGAAATCGCTATCCGGTGAGATCATTCCACAAGGTGCAAAAAATGAAGCCTTACAGGTCCTATCGGCTACCCTCCTGTCGAAAGAGCCCATCACTATTAATCGGGTACCAAATATTGTTGATGTTAATCGCCTGATAGAACTTATCGGCGACATGGGTGCAACGGTGGAAAAGTTAGCCAAAGACACCTACCGGTTTACGTGCAAAGATCTTGATGTCCACTTCCTTGAAAGTGCTGAATATGCTGAAAAAGCGGCTTCTCTCAGGGGTTCCATTATGATCCTAGGACCACTTTTAGCACGTTATGGGAAAGCAAAAATTCCTAGGCCCGGAGGTGATAAGATAGGCCGAAGAAGATTAGACACACATTTTATTGGTTTTCAGAATCTGGGTGCCAAATTCAATTATTCCCAAGAAGAGGGATTTTACAGAATAGATGCCTCTGATCTTAACGGATGTTATATGCATTTGGATGAGGCCTCAGTAACAGGAACGGCTAACATTATTATGGCTGCCGTATTAGCAAAAGGAAGGACTACTATTTATAATGCCGCTTGTGAGCCCTATTTACAGCAACTATGTAGTATGCTCAACCGAATGGGGGCAAAGATCACCGGAGTTGGTTCTAACCTACTCCACATAGAAGGCGTAAATGAACTTGGGGGTACTGAACACACTCTGCTACCGGATATGATAGAGGTCGGGAGTTTCATCGGACTGGCCGCAATGACGCAGAGCGAAATCACCATAAAGGATGCCGGAGTACAGCACCTTGGGCTGATCCTTGAAGTTTTCAAACGACTTGGAATTAAATTCGATATCTACGAAGATGATATCACTATTCCAGCGCAAGAGCATTACGAAATCGAAACCTTTATCGACGGTTCAATCATGACCGTGGCGGATGCTCCCTGGCCCGGTTTCACCCCGGACCTGCTCAGTATAGTGTTGGTAACAGCTATTCAGGCAAAAGGTACGGTGCTTGTTCATCAGAAAATGTTTGAAAGCCGGCTGTTCTTTGTAGACAAACTGATTGATATGGGGGCACAAATTATTTTGTGTGACCCACACAGAGCCACAGTAATAGGCTTAGACAGGAAACAGTCGTTAAGGGGAATTACCATGAGCTCGCCGGATATTCGGGCGGGAGTTTCACTATTAATTGCCGCGTTATCGGCTCAAGGTGAAAGTACCATTTTAAATGTAGAGCAAATTGACCGTGGATATCAGGATATCGAAGAGCGACTGCAAGCGCTTGGTGCCGATATTGAGAGAGTAGGCTAAAAAATCTTTGAAAAAATATTTTAGCTCGCTATATTTCATTTTAAACTAATCCAAACTATGGAATACCTAGAACAAGCAAAAGAATTTTTAGCTACACAAGGGGTAGAATTAGGCCTTATGATCGTAAAGGCTATTCTCATTTTGGTAGTGGGTCTCTGGATTATCAAATTCTTATCAAAGTCCTTTAATCGAGTATTAGAAAAGAGAAATATAGACTCTTCGCTCCTGCCCTTTTTAAAGAGCCTGTTTTATAACATCCTTTTTGTTTTATTGGTATTAAGTGTACTTACGAGTGTAGGGATACAGGTTACCTCATTTATTGCCATTTTGGGTGCTGCCGGCTTAGCCATTGGATTAGCTTTACAAGGCACACTACAAAACTTCGCTGGTGGAGTAGTGCTTTTAACACTTCGCCCTTTCAAGGTCGGGGATTACATAGAAGGGGGTGGACATTCGGGCACCGTAAGAGAAATACAAATATTCAATACGGTTTTAATAACTCCTGATAATAAGAAGATCATCATCCCGAACGGAGGCCTCTCAAATTCATCTATTACCAATTATTCCGCTGAACCTACACGTAGGGTTGATCTCGTATTTGGCATTGGCTATGATGACGACATCAAAAAAGCTAAAGATGTTTTAGAAAAAATTGTTACCAGTGATGAGCGTGTTCTGAAGGAACCTGCACCTCAAATAGCAGTAAGTGAATTAGCCGATAGCTCCATTAATTTTGTAGTTCGCCCCTGGGTAAACGCTTCAGATTACTGGGGAGTCAATTTTGATTTAAAAGAAAAAGTGAAAATTGAATTTGATAAAGAAGGTATTTCTATTCCATTTCCGCAAAGAGATATCCACCTATACAACGAAAAATAAGGATAATATTTAGAAAAAAGTACCTCAAAGACTTTAACAAAACAGGTTAGTAAGAACTTAAGATCCGTCATCCTCCTTAGAAAAAGTCTATTCAATTAAACTCGCCCTAAACGTCATGAATTGACTGCCATCTTAACTAGCTCGCAGTTAGTCTTCCCCGTTCCAAGAGGAAACATAGAACTCTGCATTTATTCTTTGGTGGACCGTAACTTGCCTAAGTGCTTGAGCCAATCGGCATTAGCGATGGAATTACGGTGAACAGACCTTGCCCAATGAGAGTCATAGCAGCCACTTATCTTTCTATTTATTTTTATGCATTAGCCCGACAAAGCCATTATTTGATGGTTCTATCAAATGTGAATAGTTCATATGATCGAATCAGAGCAAAGCTATGTCTTACGCCATTTTAATACATTCTAAATCCTACTTAATCATCAGAAAAAGGCACAGCCAAATTGGTAATCAAAACAGGTATTCCATAGGCTGATTCAATGAAATTTGAGGTCAATTACTCAAGATTTTGGATAATTTCATCTTTTTCGAAAACAAAAGCCAGCTTACGTACTTAAGAATCTAAACGTTATGAAAAATTACATTAATGACTGATCTCTTACGATTAGGAAGTGTGATGGTTTGGTATCTGATTAGCCTGCTGCATATAAATCAAAATAAGCTTTATTAGATGAATACGCCTAATTTCAACCAAAGGGGCAACATAAGATTCATGTTTTACCTACATATTTTGCCAACTAATTGTAGAATACGAGTTTGCGCTAGTATAGTGGGTTAAACGCACATATATGTTCAATTCCTAGAGTCACACGAAAGCTAGCTTACTGATTTTTCAAAATTATACA
>JBCCIX010000454.1:0-3891 GCA_039028075.1 Bacteroidota bacterium
CGTTGGAGCACTAATTCCCTTTTTTGATAGATCAAAGCAAGAAAGAAAAGAATAACACCTGCAAGTGCCCAAATGGAACCTACCGTCCCACCTAAAAATTCACCTGCAGTACCTAGGGTATTTACACTAGTCCAGAAGTTGGGATCTTTTTTCCAAAGGGCATAAAAGAAGAGATATGCCAGCGCCATCCCTGAAGCGATAGCAATGACGGCTCCGACCGCTAACACGTTGGCTAATAAAGCACTAAAACTGAGACGAACTGATTTCACAGCAATGAATGTATCATAGTTTGTCTACTCTTATTGCATTGCTTTCTTGGTGTTGCCTTGAGGGTCTTTGGATAAACAATATTTTAGATAAGACGAACTTTGGCGAAGTAATATACGCTACTTTGACAAGTCCTGGTGGAATTGTATATTTCAACTTAGTGGCTAAGCAATCTCAATTTGTCCAAGTAGAAAAGCGAAAACTCGAGTTATCGAACCTGACCAAGCTTTTGTACACTGATACGGAAATTTCTAAAGCGGAGATCATACACTATTATTTATCCCTTGCCCCAACTATCCTGACCCACGTAAAGGGCCGTCCACTTTCGCTGGTAAGATACCCTGATGGTGTTGGCGGTGAAACTTTCTTCCAAAAAAACAGGCCGGAGTGGGCACCCGATTGGCTAGAGCATATTGAACTTGGGGGCGATAAGAAAAAAGACTACATGTTGGCTACGGAGGCTGCTTCATTGGTTTGGCTGGCGAATTTGGCCTGTTTGGAAGTACATCAAATGCATAGTAAAAGACCCAATTTTGATTCTCCGGACTATATCGTCTACGATTTAGATCCACCTGAAGGATATGATTTTCAGGGAGTGGTGAATTTGGCCATAGCCCTGAAAGAGCACATCGAAAACTACGGATATTCAGTTTTCGTAAAAACCACGGGAGGAAAAGGAGTACACCTGTTAACTCCTATATTGCCTAAATGGTCGTTTGAAGAAGTATTTCAAACGGCGAGAATCGTTGCGCGTGCCTTTGTTGAAAAGTGGGTGGAAACGACATTACATATAAAAAAGGAAGCTCGAAAAGGGCGGGTGCTGATTGATATTTATCGTAATAGAAGTGGTCAAACCATCATAGCTCCGTACAGCTTACGAGGTACGGATGAAGCGCCGGTTTCTATGCCTTTAAGGTGGGATGAGCTGGTAAAAGTTGTAGACCCCAAGATATATTGTATTTCCAACGTCAAAGAAAGGGTATTAACCGCAGGTGATGCATGGGAGGGATTCGCCTCTTATGCAGTCCCTATCCATACCGATCGAAAAAATCAATCGATGGTAAGTCTTTCGGCAAACCCGAAGAGAAAAACGCCTGAACAGCTTGATGATTATGAAAAGAAACGTGATTTTAAAAAAACACCTGAACCCTCAGGGCTATTTCAGGGCGGCGATGATTCAGGTTTTGTTGTTCACCGGCATCATGCCTCGCATCTGCATTACGATCTCAGGCTGGAAGAGAGTGGCGTGCTAAAGTCGTGGGCCGTGCCTCGCGGATTACCTCCAAAACCAGGAATAAAAAGGCTCGCCGTGGCAACGGAGGATCACCCTATGAAATACATTACATTTGAAGGGGAAATTCCGAAAAGTGAATACGGTGGGGGTAAAATGTGGATTTATGCCAATGGAAAATATACCATTACCAAAAAGAAAAAGGATGGATTCTACTTTACGTTGAGCAGCAAACAGGTGAACGGTGAATATCGGATGCACCTGATGAAAGACAAGGAGTGGTTGCTGGAAAGAGTTGATCATCCACAAACGGATTATACCACTGCGACCGTTGCTCCTATGCTAGCGGGAAGTGCCAGAAAAGTTCCTTTGGGCACAAATTATTCCTATGAAATGAAATGGGATGGTATACGAGTCTTCATTGTTATCGATGAAGGTGAGATCAATATTTGGAGTAGAAATCATAAGAATCTCAATCAGCAGTTTCCGGAGCTCATGGTGCGTGATAAAGCCTTTAGAGCAAATTCCGGGTTGTTTGATGGAGAGATCGTGTGTTTTGATAAAGACGGTAAGCCGGATTTTAAAGCGGTAATTCACAGAATGCAACGCACTTCAGAAATGGAAATAGAGCGGGTCTTAAAGAGCTACCCGGCTTATTGCTATCTCTTTGATTGTTTATACCTCGACGGGAGAGCATTGATCAACGAGCCTCTATCGCGCAGAAGAGAGTGGTTAAATGATTCGGTGCGGAGAGATACACCCTATCGAATTAGCCAACCTATCTCAGAAGGACCGGAATTTTTTGAAGCGGTTAAGCAGCAAGATTTGGAAGGGATTATAGCTAAAGATAATAATAGTAAGTACTATCCTGGAAAACGAAGTGAAAGCTGGATAAAGGTTAAGGTAAGAAATACGGCCGATGCCTACATTATTGGTTATACGCTGGGTGTTGGAAATAGGGAAAATACGTTTGGCGCCTTGCACCTTGGTAATCTTGATGGGGACAAAATAGTGTACAGAGGGAAGGTAGGAACAGGCTTCACAGATAATGGACTGGAAGAGGTTTGGATTGAGTTGAAAGACATACCCAGTATCAATAAACCGATTCAGGAATCTGTTCTTAACGAAAAAAAGTCGAGGTGGATTGCACCATTACTGACGTGCGAAATTGAATACGCCTCGATAACAAAAAACAATACGTTTAGAGAACCTGTTTTTATAAGACTTCTTCCCATGCAGTAGATGTTATCATATACTATTGGTTTATAGCTAGTTAAATACTTATATTTAAACATATAAATTAATTAACAACCTTTATTTTTTCTATTTAATAGCCTAGGTCATGCGTGCGATTTGGAAAGGTCACATCCGGTTTTCATTAGTAACCATTCCCGTGAGGATATATAATGCTATTGATGCCTCGCAAACGATTCGCTTCAATCAACTTGCTAAAGCGACGAAAAACCCCGTGAAATATGTGAAGCAAGATAAAGTAACGAATGAGGTTCTTAAAGCAGAGGATATCGTAAAGGGATATCAATATGAGCCTGGGCAGTATGTTATTATTGAACAGGAAGACTTCGAAAAGATTAAATTAAAAAGCACAAAAATAATAGATATTGAAGGTTTTGTGGAGGCTAATGAAGTACACCCGACATTATACGATGCGCCTTATTTTATTGGCCCTGATGGAGATTTAGCGGCGAAAACATATGCTTTGCTAAGGCAGACCTTGCGGGATAGCGGAAAGGTAGGGGTAGGAAGGTTAGTACTGCGGGAAAAAGAAAATACAATATTATTGACACCACATGATAATGGCCTATTATTCTACAAGCTTAGAAACCCTAACGAAATTCGCTCGATGATTGATGTGCCAAAGCTTGAGGAGGTTGGAGAGGCAGAAAAAGAACAATTGGCCCTGGCGCAAACCTTGGTGGGATCCATGACTAAATCTTTTAAAGATATCGACATGAAGGACAATTACCACGAGGCGCTAAAGGAGGTGATCATGGCCAAGATTGAAGGAAAAGAGATCGTTTCTTTTACAGAAGAAGAGCCGGAGGTGGTAGATATTATGACGGCTTTGAAAGAGAGTATAGATAAGGCTAAATCAGCCAAGAAACCAATGAAAAGGAGTAAAGGGAAAGCTACAGATAAGAGAGAAGAGAAAAAGACACAGAAAAAGGCAGGATAAGTCATTAACTTTATCGTATGGGGAAGATCATTAATTTTCCAATTACACCTGCAGATCGACTAGGCTTTAGCAAGGCTAAAAAACGAAAAAAGATTGATCTTGAGGAGTTAGGTCAATTGAATCTCTTTGATCAGCAAGATACGGCTAAAACAGTTCGGATTACTGAATTGGCAACGCCTTTCAGTCAGGCATTGAACCA
>JBCCIX010000455.1:0-3865 GCA_039028075.1 Bacteroidota bacterium
ACTGGCCACACCACTGACACCACGTGAAACGGAAGTTTATGAACTGATTTTAGATGAATTCTCAAATCAGGAAATTGCCGACAAATTATTTATAAGTGTCAGAACCGTAGAAGTACATAAACGCAATCTTTTGGAAAAAACGGGAGCAAAAAATACTACTGGTTTAGTGCTTTATGCGGTTAAAAATGGTCTTTTTGATAATATTTAGACGTTTTTAAGTGCTACCACTTAGCTGAATTAAGTGCAGTTCCTTACACCGCGATGACTAGGGCCGGTTACTTTTGCAAAAACTATATCTGCTTTGCCAGAAAAAAGACCGTCTATACTGTTTTTGAGTGCATCAAGTGCCGTGTTCGATACCATTCCTGAAGAGTGTTTTTCAACGTATGATTTTTACTTGCTTAAAATAAACAGGGAGAACAGCATAAATGAGCCTTTTTCAGATAAAGACCTAGTTATCATAGATACCTACAGCCTTGGAGTAGACTATCTGAGTATAATAAAAGACTTAATCGGAAAGCGTAACCTTCCTATTTTGATTATCGACGATTTTGACAATGAAGTTATTATTAATCAGCTATTTGAAAAGGGAGCTCAGGGGTATTTAAATATTCACGACTATAGTTCAGGCATTAAAGCAAAAATTCGGAAACTCATTCTTACTTTTAACAGCTATATTCGGTGAGCGAATTAGAAAGTAATAGAGTCAATTTGTCTTTTCAATTACATTGCATAAGGCCTTTTAAAATCTAATTGTATTATTTTAGGAGTTATGAAGTTTAACGCTGTTCATTTTCTCCTGATTTTAATAATACAGGGCTTGAATCCATCAACCTACGGCCAGATTCGAGTTTTAGATAACAATCCTTCATTCTTGAAATGGAGTCAAATAAATACACCTGGCTTTAGAGTAATTTTTCCACAGGGTTTTGATAAAGAGGCTCAACGTGTGGCTAATACCTTAGAACATATTGGTGAGCCGGTAAGCCAATCACTGGGAAATGAGAGGCCCAAAAAAGTTTCCATTGTATTACAAAATCAAAATTCAATTTCAAATGGGTTCGTAGCTTTGGGGCCTAGGAGAAGCGAATTTTTTACTACAGCCCCGCAGAATTATAATTTTATAGGTACCAATGAATGGTTGGAACTCCTAGCGGTTCACGAATACCGTCACATCGTTCAATTCAGTCAGAGTCGGACGGGTTGGAATAAAGTATTTTCGGTTTTGTTTGGTCAGAATACTCAGGCTGGAATGGCCTTTGCAGCGGCTCCGCCCTGGTTTTGGGAGGGAGATGCTACATTAACTGAAACGTTACTTACGCCAAGTGGAAGAGGAAGAATCCCCGACTTTGATCGTATTTTTAGGACAAATCTGCTAGAAGGAAAACGATTTACGTATCATAAGCAGCATCTTCGCTCCTTTAAAGATTTCGTACCGGATCATTACGTTCTTGGTTATCATATGGTAACCCATCTAAGGCGCAGAACCAAGAACGCGGAAATTATGGATGAGGTATCACAAGATGCCTGGAGTTGGCCTTTTGTTCCCTTCACCTTTTCCAATGCACTTAAACGGCGAACAGGACAGTATGTGGTGCCCACCTACAACAGTATGATGGATGAACTTCAGGATAGATGGACGAAACAAGTAGATAGCCTGAGTCTAACTGAATTTGATCGGGTCAGTAGCCGGGCGAATACTATTTTTACAGATTACAGTTTCCCCCAAGTTCTAGAGGATGGGTCAGTGGTGGCGCTAAAGTCTGGAATCGCCGATATTGAACAATTTGTTAGGTTCAATCCTGACGGTAGCCATTCAAATGAATTTGTCCCAGGGATAATCAATGGCTCGGCAATGCTATCATCTACGCAATTTAAGGTGGTGTGGAATGAGTTTCATTTTGATCCGAGGTGGAGAGCAAAAACATATTCTGTTATTAAGTGGTATGATTTTGCAACGGGTGAAAAAAGAACGATTACCAAAAAATCGAGATATGCTGGGGCTGCTATCTCACCCGATGGCTATAACATCGCCACCGTCTACAGCTCAGAGGACAACCAGTATGAATTGGTGGTATTAGATGCCTATTCGGGAGAAGTAAAAATGCGATTTGAAAACCCGGAAAATGCGCAACTAGGGATGCCTCGGTTTTCTAAAGATGGTAGATCTTTAGTCGCTCTTGAAACTACAAAAAAAGGTAAGGCCGTTATTAAATTAGACATCGAAACTAAGCGGAAAAATGTGCTTATCGATTTTAGCAATGAGAATATTGGCCACCCGGTTTTAAACGGTGATCTACTATTTTATAACTCCCCGATCAGCGGAATTGATAATATCTACGCCCGGGATCTCACAAAAGGTTTGGTGTATCAGGTCACCAATAGTAAATATGGCGCCTACAACCCATCCTTCAGTAAGGATGGAAAAACAATGTACTACAATGACCATATGGTTAATGGTTTGGATGTAGTGAAGATCCCCATGGACAAAGGCAACTGGAAAGTAATTAGGAACACCAATACAAAAGAGGTGGCCTATTTTGGGCCACTTCTCAATCAGGAGCAAAATGACTTGCTACTTCAAAATATTCCAAACACAGAATATCCTGTTACCAAGTACAGCAAGCTGGCCAATATGATCAATATTCACAGCTGGGGGCCTTTTGCCTCTACAGACCTGGTCAGAGCCGAGGTAGGTGTGTTTTCCAGAGATGTGTTAAGTAATACGAATCTATCCTTAGGGTATGTCTATGATATAGAAGAGGAGTCCGGCTTTGCTACCGCAGGTCTAAGCTATCAGGCCTGGTATCCTATTATTGATGTGGAGTATCAGCTTGGAAACCGTAGTACGAGTTCCTACAAATGGAACGAATCTACCTTCTTGGCAGGTGCAAGGATTCCCTGGACGCTAACCAATAGTAAATATTTTACCGAATTAGAGATAAGTAATAACGTAGGCGTAAGAAAAATTACCGAATTCACGGATAAGAGGAATGGTGATGGGAGAAGTGTTTTTAGAGATGACCTGGGAAGAGTAATATTAAACGGAGAAACTGTTGACGTCGACCTTTTCTATGTGGATATTAATGATTTGGATAACGGAGATCTGATCTTTAATGATTTCGAAATAAGTTTTACTAACCTGATGAAGAGAAGCCCAAGGGATATTAATAGCAGGTGGGGCCAGTTTTTGGTACTTAATAGGCTTAACACTGTTTCTGGAGATTTTGATGGAGCTACAACAGGAATTCGGGGAGGTCTCTTTTTCCCAGGTATTGCCAAAAATCACTCCTTTTTTCTGCGTAGTGGATATCAAAATAAGAACACTGACCCTTTAGTCAACAATTATAGTTTTAGGAATTTAATATTTAAACCAAGGGGTTATTCTTATCCTACTGAAGAGGAGTCTTTTCTGTCTTTACAGGTTAATTACACACTTCCTTTGTTTTATCCCGACTTTAGTCTGGGCCCGATTTTAAATATTAAACGTGTCAAGGCTAATTTGTTTAGTGACTTTGGCCAGGAAGAGTTCAAACGAAATTTTTTCTTTGCGGAGGATATAGGCGATAGACGAATAGGAGATTTTTTCACATCTGATATTAGATCTAACAATTATTTCTCTTATGGGGTTGAACTCACCTTCGACATCAATGTTATGCGATTTACACCAGATATTGAGATAGGAGCTAGAGTTGTAAATATTAGGGAAAACGACTTTAACCTGGGTGGTACTTCCATAGAAATTATTTTTGGAGGCGTTAACTTTTAATGCAATCATCTGTTGAATAAAGTTGATATAACCTCTATTTTTGACCTTTAAATTAGAAAATCCAGAATATGGCAGAAGTAATTCGCATGCCCAAAA
>JBCCIX010000456.1:0-3857 GCA_039028075.1 Bacteroidota bacterium
CTTCTGTGGAGGGTGTTACCGCTTCAGGTCAACGCCTAGGTAATAATTTTCATCAGTGGGGTTTTAAGGTCGAAACAGATACCGGTATTTATAATATGACCCCTTCCAATGTATTTGTGGAGCATGATTACCTGGAAGTTTATGGAATCAAATTATTAGAGGGCAGAAGCTTTTCTAAAGAGGTAAGTTCGGATGAAGGTCTCGCTTATGTGATCAACAAAAAGTTGGCCGAGGAACTCAATCTAGAAAATGCAGTGGGTACGCCAGCCGCTCACAGTTGGTTTCCGGATGATTCATTGGGAACTATAATTGGCGTTACCGAGGACTTTAATTTCAACTCCCTGCATCATCGTGTCAACACGCTGGCGATTTCTGTCCATTCTGATTGGGGGTATGATGAAATGTCGGTTAAAATACATGGGGATAATATAGAAGGTGCGCTCGCCCAAATTGAAAACATATGGGCAAAACATGTAAAAGAATGGCCGTTTGACTACTCCTTTTTAGATCAGCATTTTGCCACTTTGTATCAGTCAGACAGTCAAATGAGTTCCGTAGTAAGCATCATCACGGTATTAGCTATTTTGATCGCCTGTATGGGTTTGTTTGGATTATCTTCCATTATGATCTCCAGAAAGATAAAAGAAGTGGGCATTAGGAAAACACTGGGAGCTTCTGTATCTCAAATTGTAGTTCTGCTTTCTAAGAATTTCCTGCTACTCATCATTACCGCTTTTGTCGTCGTCTCGCCTATTACCTATTTTGTGATGGACGATTGGCTGCAAAACTTTGCCTTTAAAGTAGAAATCAATTTACTCTACTTTTTGCTGGGTGGCATGGTATCCATAGCTATTGCTTTTGGAACCATCAGCTATCATACCATCAAGGCTTCACTTAACAATCCGGTGGATGCACTACGATACGAGTGATGTAAGTTATAATTCGCTAATGAATTCAATCCGAAAAATCAGCAGATGAACACTCAAATCATAGATCCACCAAAAGCAGCCACGCGCCTACTGCAATGGGTTATTAAAGAAGAGCTGGCAGAGGAAGTTCTTGGTGATTTGGACGAGAAGTTCTACGCCACGCTTACAAACAAAACACTACTCAAAGCAAAACTCAATTACTGGTATCAGGTGCTAAATTATTTAAGGCCTTTTGCCATCAAAAAATACAGGTCAAACTTAATCAATAACAACATGCAATCACATTATTTTAAAATCGGATACCGTAACCTTCGTAAAAACAAAGGTTACTCATTTATTAATATCGGTGGCTTAGCCATAGGAATGACGGTGGCCATGCTCATAGGAATGTGGGTATATGATGAGTTCTCGTTCAATAAATACCACCAACGTTACGATAAAATCGGCCATGTTATGTTTAATGGTATGTACGACGGAGAAGTAGAGACTAATTCGGTCGTACCTACTGGTCTTGGCACTTACATCAAAGAAACCTATCCGGACCAATTCGATAAAGCGGTTCTATTGCGTTGGCGATTGGAAGAACGCCTGATCAGTTTTGAAAATGATCATTACATAGAGAATGGTTATTTTATTCAACCGGAAGGGCTTGAGATGTTAACGATTAAAATGAAGGCAGGCACCCATGCGGGATTAAATGATCTCAAATCCATTATACTTTCAGAGACTTTAGCTAATAGAATTTTTGGCGACGATGATCCTATGGGTAAGATAGTCAAATTTAATGAGTGGGTAGATCTGAAAGTAACCGGCGTTTACAAGGACCTGCCCCAAAACTCAACGTTTAGCGAAGCAGAATATCTGGCCCCCTTAGATATCTTTTTGTACGGATGGTCCAACCTAAATATCTGGGATAATCAAAACATGTTCCTGTTTGTTCAACTTGCAGATGGAGTAGCGTGGAAAGAAGCTTCTTCACTCATCAAAAATGCGTACAATCCGCATCGCGACCCTGATCGTCAAGTTGAGCTTTTCGTCCATCCTATGAGCGAGTGGCACCTGAATTCAGAATTTGAAAACGGTCAATTAGTTACTAGTCCAAGGGTCATCATCATTTGGCTTTACAGCGCTATTGGCTTTGCCGTTCTACTACTGGCTTGTGTCAATTTCATGAATCTGAGTACCGCCAGGTCGGAGAGCAGAGCGAAAGAAATTGGCATCAGAAAAAGTATGGGATCGATTAGATTACAGCTGGTTTATCAGTTCATAAGCGAATCCATTTTAGTGGCCCTATTCGCTTTTTTAGTTTCTCTTGGATTAGCTGCATCTTTCATGGATGCATTCAATGCAATCGCAGGGAAAGACATGGGCATACCTTGGAGCCAACCTCTATTTTGGTTAGCTGGAGTTGGCTTTACGCTATTTACAGGACTACTGGCAGGAAGCTATCCGGCCCTATTTTTATCCGGTTTTAATCCTGTAAGATCGCTGAAAGGTTCGTTTACAACAGGGAAGTACTCTGCCTTACCCCGAAAAGTACTGGTAGTTTTTCAATTTACAGTTTCTATCGCTTTGATCATAGGCACAATAATTATTTACCAGCAGATACAATTCGTAAAAGACCGTCCTGTGGGTTACTTACGAGACGGACTACTCATGATGCCAAAACGCTCTTCGGAACTTAAAGACAAACGTGAGGCCATACGAAATGAGCTGATTAACACAGGTGTGGTGGAAGAAGTAGGAGAATCTAATTACCCATTAACTAATACCTTAGGTAACAATGGTGGATTTAGTTGGGAAGGTTCTGATCCAAACGCGAATATCTCATTTAATACCATAAGCGTAAATCACGAATACGGCAAAGCCGTGGGATGGGAGGTGATAGAAGGGCGAGATTTCTCCAGGGATAATAAAACGGATAATACTGCGGTGGTCATAACAGAATCAGCCAAGAAAAAAATGGGGCTTGACGACCCTATTGGAATGACACTTTACAGCAGTAATGATTATTGGGGATCACCACAGTTTACCATCATTGGTGTAGTTAAAGATCTTATTAAGGGAGACCCTTTTGCCTCGAGTAAGCCGGCCATTATGTTTTTGACCGAACGCGAGCAGTTCTGGCAGTTTATTCGACTTCGAAAAGACTATCCTCAAGGAGAGGCTATTGCCAAAATAGAAGCTGTTTATCGTGACTTGGTGCCTGGCGTGTATACTGATTTCAAAGTGATCAAAGATGAATACGCCAATAAGTTTAAAGCGGAGGAAAAGACGGGAAAGCTTGCCGCTTTCTTTGCCATTCTGGCCATCCTAATTAGTTGTTTAGGTCTTTTTGGACTAGCTGCGTTTATGACCGAAAAAAGAGCGAAAGAAATTGGTATTCGCAAAGTACTGGGAGCCACAGTGAGCAGTATTTGGCAATTGCTAACGAAGGATTTTGTGGTACTTGTTGTACTGTCTTCAGTTATCGCTGCTCCCATTGCCTACTATGCATTGAACAACTGGATTACCAAACACGATTATCGTATGGATATATCGATCTGGATATTTGTTTATGCCAGTTTAGGCGCTTTGCTCATCACACTAATTACGGTGAGTTATCAAGCTATAAAATCAGCGCTCACAAATCCTGTCGATAGCTTAAGAGCTGAATAAAGACCAAGGTCTACAGAACGTATGGAGAATATAAAATGAAATTGGATCAACCTTGAAATACGGTTTAATTATAATAAGAATACTTCGTTGTTCACGTAAAGTAAATTAAGAAGCGCAAAGCCCGCGAAGCTTAAGCAAACTTTGCGATATTCTTTGCGGGCTTTGCGTGAAAAAATAATGCAGAATCAATGCTATGGAAAGTAAGAATTCCTTGCCACCTCGCTTTGCGACCAAACTACTCAGTTGCTTTATCAAAGATGAGCTTGCCGA
>JBCCIX010000457.1:0-3823 GCA_039028075.1 Bacteroidota bacterium
TACCAACTTGATTTAGGACTGGTGAAACGAGCTGCTGAAGGAGAAGAGAGTGCCGACAAATATTTTGAAGTACTTATTAAAAACATAAGTAAAGACATTTATCAAACCCGGATTACTGCCGATTACTTCGTGAATAAACAGCTACCGGGATACGCGGTTCGAATGTTTCAGGCAGGACGAGTAGCCATCAACAATTCAAGTGCATTTTCGCTTGAAATGGCCAATATTTATCGTATTCTCAATAACAAAGATCAGATGGTAGAAGAATACCTGAAATACGTGAGTCAAAATCCCTCTAATCTGAATTATGTTAAAAACACACTTCAAAACTTATTGGCAAAACCCGAAGAACTCGAGAGCCTGGAGAATCTTCTGTATTCAAAAATTCAGGACAAGCCCAATACCGAAATTTACGGAGAGCTACTCATCTGGGTAAACCTTCAGCAAAAGAATTTTTACGGGGCTTTTATGCAAGCCCGGGCCATCGATAGGAGGCTCGGATCTGAAGGTACTAGAAGTATTAATATAGGGCTAATCGCTTTAGACAATAACGATTACAATACCTCTATTAAGATATTTACTTATGTAATCAAGCAATATCCAAATTCGTACAATTATCTGTTGGCTAAAATGTACCTCATTCGTTCGTACGAAAAGCGAGTTAGAAACACCTACCCCATAGACGATAGAGAGATTAGAAACTTAATTAATGATTATAATATATTTATTGCAGAGCTTGGCATCACCAGAAATACGTTAGAAGCGCTCAGAAATAAAGCTTTACTGCACGCTTTCTACCTGGATGAGAAAGATTCTGCCAAGCTTATTTTGCAAAAAATCATTGATACACCAAGAGCAAATGCGGATATAAAAGCCAGAAGCAAAATAGACTTAGGTGATATTTACCTCTTAACGGAAGAGCCATGGGAGTCGACCCTACTGTACTCACAAGTGGAAAAATCTCATAAAGACGAAGAGTCAGGCTATGCGGCGAAATTGAGAAATGCAAAATTGTCCTACTACAAAGGGGAATTTCAATTAGCGCAGGAACATCTTGATATTCTTAAAGAAGCGACCACAAGAGAAATTGCCAACGATGCCATGGCGCTGAGTATCTTGATTAAAGATAACGTAGCTCTTGATAGTACCGAGTCTGCAATGAAAAACTACGCGCAAATAGAGTTGCTATTGTACCAAAATAAATACGATAAGGCTTTAAATGAGATTAGTCGTATGAAATCGGTCTATCCAGGTCATAGTCTGACAGATGAGTTATTGTGGCTTGAAAGTGATATCTTGAAGAAACAAGGCCATTTCAATGAAGCGTTAAATCTATTACAGGAAATTGTCGAGGATTATGATTACGACATACTCAGCGACGATGCTTATTTTATGATGGGTGAAATTTATGAGCGCCATCTAAAACAAGAGGAAAAGGCCATGGAAGTTTACAGGGATTTGTTAACGCGCTATCCTGGCAGTGTATACGTTGCCGAATCAAGGAAACGTTTTCGACAGCTACGAGGTGACTTCCGGGAAACGGAAGCCATCGTCAATTAAACCAGATCTTAGGTCATTTAAAAAGTTCTTGCTGATCTTCGAGCATATCCCATCGTTATGCTCATCATAATTCGAAAGATAATCCTCAATTTTCTGGAGAGTTTTCTTAATTAATCGGGGTACCACTTGAGGGCTGGGTGGTCTTTTGCAAACCATCGAAAAATTAGTTTTGGTTGCGTCAGGCATTGAATTCTATAGCATGTAGATTTCAAGTAGCTAGTACTGATTTACCTTTTAAGTGTTTCATCGGAATAGGTTTTATATTCTGCCTGTTCTAGAGGGCTTTTCTGGCAGAACTCTGATGACGTGTTAAAAAAAGAGGAATACTGTTGCATTTGATTTAAGAGTCCAATTCCCGAGAAATTGGGCAATTAACTCATTCTTGTCGAAGAAATCAGTTATATTCATTTCTAGTTAAATCCAGATTATGGCATTAGAACGGCTCTTCGATAGCTTATTTATTCAAAAGGAAAAATTCCCGCAAAAAACAGCACTGGCTGCTAAAGAAAACGGGATATGGCAATCTTATTCTACCGAGGTGTTTGTTCAAATTGTCAATGAATTATCGAATGGGCTTTTACAATTAGGCGTAAAACCGGGAGATAAAATTGGCCTAGTTTCTTATAACCGACCTGAGTGGGTGTTTGCGGATATGGCGATATCACAAATCGGTGCAATTGATGTGCCTATGTATCCTAATTCCACTACGGAGGACTACAGCTTTATCATAAGTCATGCCGGAATCAAGCTTATCTTCTGTGGAGATTTAGCTATCTATGATAAACTTAAATCAACCTCTTTTGACGACTCCAGTATTTATACGTTCGATGTCCTAGATCGTGTTAAGCACTGGAAATCGATCCTAACCCCCTGCGACGAAAGTTCCTTAGCTAGGATAGAAAAATTAAAGGGTGCCATTACTAAGAAAGATCTCGCGACCATTATTTATACATCAGGCACCACTGGAGAACCTAAGGGAGTAATGTTATCACATGATAATATTATGAGTAACGCGCAAGCCGTAGCGCAAGTGATATCTTCCATAAAACCTGGCATGAAAACGCTAAGTTTTCTTCCTCTGAGCCACACATTCGAACGCACAGGCTTATACACGTATATGCATATGGGGATAAGCATATATTACGCGGAGAGCATAGAAACCATAGCGGATAATTTAAAAGAGGTTCAACCTCATTTCTTCGCTACCGTACCCCGACTGCTTGAAAAAGTATATGATAAAATTGTTAAAAAAGGCTACGAACTCACCGGTATAAAGAAACAACTGTTTTTTTGGGCCTTGCATCTGGGTCAACAGTTTGACCTTGAAAAAAAGCAGGGTTGGTGGTATGATACCCAAATGAAATTGGCTAGCAGGTTGATTTTTAGTAAATGGCGTGAGGCTTTAGGAGGCAATATTGAATTTGTAGTTTCCGGTGGTGCTGCTCTGCAACCTAGGTTAGCTACTATCTTTTGGGCTGCGGGAATAAGAATACTAGAAGCCTACGGACTTACAGAAACTTCACCCGGTGTCAGCTTTTCGAGAGACGATAGCATAAAAATCGGCACCGTGGGCCCATTGCTAGATAAAGTGCAGGTGAAGATTGCTGATGACGGTGAGGTATTGGTAAAAGGTCCGAATGTCATGATGGGTTACTACAAGAATGAACAGGCTACAAAAGCTGTCATCACTACGGACGGGTGGTTTCATACGGGTGACATTGGAGAAATGGTTGACGATACTTTTTTAAAGATTACCGATCGCAAGAAGGAGATGTTTAAAACCTCTGGCGGCAAATATATAGCCCCTCAACTTCTTGAAAATTCACTAAAAGAATCAATGCTCATTGAGCAAGTGATGGTGATTGGAGAAAATAAAAGATTTCCGGGAGCGCTCATTGTTCCCTCATTTGAGTCACTAAAAGATTGGTGTGAGTTGCATGATATCGCGTATACCACCGATGCTGAAATACTTGAGAACGAGAAAGTTCTAGCGAAATTTCAATCCGAGCTTGACCATTGCAACCGTACCTACGCCCAATATGAAAAAGTTAAAAGATTTAAGCTGCTTGACGTGGCCTGGACGGTAGAAGCCGGGGAATTAACGGCGAAGTTAAGTATGAAGCGAAGAGTTATACTTGAACGTAACCAACAAGCGGTCGAAGAAATTTACGCTCACGAATGATCATTGGAATTGGCGGATGCAGTCAATCAGGTAAATCCACGTTAGCCAGGAAACTGCAAGAAAAGCTACAAGGTGCGCACA
>JBCCIX010000458.1:0-3812 GCA_039028075.1 Bacteroidota bacterium
ATCAACCAACTACAGCCTATTGATCATTGTCATCTTCCTGTGGTCTTTTTATACCACACTGGGTGTATTTTTCTTTCTCAACAAATTAGGCCAGCCAGCTTACCGGTTTCTTTGGCATCTTGCTTTATTATCTACCCCCAAAAGAACTTATGCTTTAGTCATAAATCAAGGTTTAATGAACACTCCGGCAACCCTGCATGCCCTACTGGTTTTGAATTATAGTGTAATCAACTCTGAGTATTCTTTCTATGCCGTGCTGGCCTATCTTTTCTTTGCTCATGCTATTCCCAGTTATGTCATAAATAAAAAGCTATCAGGTTCATACCAGATCCATGAAAACGCAAGGTGGCTTAAGCCTCTATTTCGGTTCAAAATCTACCCGCCGGTGTGGATTTGGCCATTACTCTTTTCGTTGAAGCGTCAGCCCGTACTCTGGCTCATTAGCAAGACCCTGGTACTGATTCTTTTGCAGTTCTTCTTCTGGGTAGATCAATTGGAGAACTATCCTTTCACCTGGCTTGCTATTGGCTCGCTCACATCATTTAGTCTGAATATTCCATTAATCGCTCATTTAGCTCAATTTCGCCGCAGCTATGCTACCCTATTTAATAACCTTCCCATATCTCCTATCCTTCACGGGTTGCGCATAGCTCTGCTTATAGTGGCGCTCATCAGTATGGAATGCGTGATGATCGCTAATCTTTGGCCTATGAGGCACACTTTCTCCGACCTTGTGTCATTGGTCTTGTTTGGTTTTACTTTAAATCTGACCGCTTTTATGATATCCATCTTGAACTATCAAAATCAATTTTTTTATCACTATTTCTGGATATTCATTATTCTCTTTTTACTTGTACTAAGTGGGATATCGTTAATCGTACTATCAATAATCGGTTTAGCTGTATCTCTGCTGTTATGCAGTGCATTTTATAAATTGGCAATCCGGTAACCTTTTGGACTAATAGTATTGACCCCAGCAAACCCTTGGAATCCTTTTTTACCGCGTCAAGTCTTGGGAAATCAAACCATTACCCCCATAGTCAGCCGAGGGGAACGTGAAAGAGGATTGAACATCGTCCTCCCAGCGGTGTTAGTACTTCAACTAAAATTATAGCTATGTTCTCATTATTTAAGTCCGATCCTATTAAAAAATTAAAGAAACAACGCTCACAGCTTCTTGAAGAAGCGATGAAAATCCAGCGATCCGGTGACCTAAAGCTATACGCTACAAAAATGGAAGCCATTGAAAAACTGGAAAAAGAAATAGCGGAGCTTCAGGCGAATGGCTAAAAATCAGATCAACATATTCTGGTTCCGCAGGGATTTACGATTGGATGATAATAAGGGATTTTACGAGGCACTTAGCGGTGATCTGCCCGTATTATCAATCTTTATTTTTGATCGGCATATTCTGGATAAACTGGAAGATAAGGAGGACGCACGATTAAATTTCATACATACAGAGCTGACCAATATGCACCAAGAGCTACGGGAAAAAGGTTCAGGTCTGGCTTCTTTTTACGGCTACCCGGAAGAAATATGGATAAAGATCTTTGCACAGTACAATGTACACTCGGTGTTTGTCAATAATGATTACGAACCCTATGCCAAAGAAAGAGATCAAAAAATCAAGCATCTCTGCGAAAGCCGGAAAATTGAGTTTCGCGGTTTTAAAGACCACGTCATTTTTGAACCTGATGAAATTCTTAAAGATGATGGCACGCCTTATAAAGTTTTTACCCCCTTCAGTAAAAGGTGGCGCGAACGGCTGACGGAAGATCATTTAGCATCCGTTCCTTCTGCGCTCTATTTCAGCAACTTTCATCCGAGTGACGGCGAAGATATTATACCACTGGAAAAGATGGGATTTAAGGCAAGTACCATAGAAATCCCTGCTTCCACGGTTACCGAAAAAACGATTGAGCAGTACGGCGATCTTAGAAATTTTCCGGCAAAGAACGGTACTTCTAGAATTGGCGTTCATCTACGGTTTGGAACGGTAAGTATCCGTAAGCTTGCTCAACAATCTAAAGACCAGAGCTTTGCGTACTTGAATGAACTTATATGGCGTGAATTCTATCAAATGATCTTATGGCACTTCCCCCACGTTGTGGACCGTAACTTCAATAAAAAGTATGACGTGGTAGAATGGCGAACGGATGAAGAAGAATTTAATCGATGGTGCGAAGGTAAAACCGGTTATCCTATTGTAGATGCCGGCATGCGTGAACTGAATGCCACAGGTTACATGCATAACCGAGTACGGATGATCGTAGCCAGTTTTCTTACCAAGCATCTTTTTCATGATTGGCGTTTAGGAGAAGCCTATTTTGCCAAAAAATTGCTCGATTTCGAACTGGCATCCAATAACGGAGGCTGGCAGTGGGCTGCCGGCACTGGCACGGATGCCCAACCTTATTTCCGAATTTTTAATCCGGAGTCGCAGACCAAAAAGTTCGATCCTGATTTAAAATACATTCGTAAGTGGGTGCCTGAATTTCAAGAGTTGGACTATCCAAAACCAATCATTGAACATAAAAAGGCTCGAGAACGCTGCTTGGATCGTTTTAAAGAAGCCCTATCTTGAAAATTTTACTCACTGGTTCTACAGGTTACATCGGACGGCGGTTACTACCGGTTCTGGTGAACAATGGGCATTTTGTAACCTGCGTAGTCCGTGATCAGCGCAGGTTTGATTGGGATGATTTTGACGACCAACTTTTAAGTCATGTACAGGTAATAGAAGCGGACTTCAGCGACGAAGGTACGTTGTCCACCCTCCCCAAAAACTTTGATGTTGCCTACTATCTAATTCATTCGTTAACCCAGTCAGGTTCAAAATTTGAGCAAGCTGAACAACAAACTGCCCGAAACTTTGCCACTTATCTAAAAGGAACCACATGTCAGCATCTGATCTACTTAGGTGGTATTGCTAATGATACCAATCTATCGCCTCATCTAAGTTCCAGAAGATCCGTTGAAGATGTGCTCAAGTCCTCTAAGGTCCCGACTACCGTTTTACGCGCTGCGATTATTATCGGTTCGGGTAGCGCATCCTTTGAAATCATCCGTGATCTGGTCGAAAAGCTTCCCATCATGGTAGCTCCAAAATGGCTGAGTAGTAAATGTCAACCGATTGGTATTCGAAATGTGCTCGACTACTTGAATGGCTTGCCGTTAAAGCATACTACCTATGATCAGACCTATGACATTGGCGGCCCAGACGTACTTACTTACAAACAAATGCTCTACCAATATGCTGAAGTAAGGCATTTAAAGCGCATCATCTTAACGGTTCCCGTGCTAACTCCAAAACTCTCTTCACTTTGGCTGTATTTTGTTACTTCAACTGCTTATAAGCTCGCTCGAAATCTTGTAGATAGCATGCGCAATGATGTGGTAGTAAAACACAAAGGCCTACAGGATATTTTGCCATTACCGTTGACCTCGTACAAAGAAGCCTTGCGTAATGCTTTCGGCAAAATCAATCAAAAGAACGTCATCTCTAGTTGGAAGGATTCTATTTCAAATGCTTCGTTGGATCGGAATTTCTTGGATTACATAGAAGTGCC
Source organism: Bacteroidota bacterium (assembly GCA_039028075.1). Lineage (GTDB taxonomy): Bacteria > Bacteroidota > Bacteroidia > Cytophagales > Cyclobacteriaceae > Fulvivirga. Next base: position 3,573 of record JBCCIX010000458.1, read on the forward strand.
GGAATATGGCTGTTTTCATGACATTAGACAAATTGAGTTTCAAAGAAATGAAGAAGAGGTATTGGACAATGTCTGGCACATTGGAGGGGCCCGCGGCTGGTATTTTGGTAATTTTCTTTGGAAGATCCGTGGGTTCTTGGATCAGCTTGTGGGCGGTGTAGGTTTACGGCGGGGAAGAAGGGATGCCGCCAATTTGAAAGATGGCGATTCGCTTGACTTCTGGCGGGTTTTGAAAGCGGA
>JBCCIX010000459.1:0-3801 GCA_039028075.1 Bacteroidota bacterium
AACTTTGACTTTGAAAATCTAACAGACATGACTCAGCGGGTAATCATCAACGAAGAGGCGCTGAAGCTGCTTGGGTTGCCTAATGGCGGAGTTGGTGAATATTTTTCCTTTCAGGAATTGGACCTTTCCACCTTTATGTCTAGCGAGCGTAGGGTAGAAGTTATCGGTATTGCCAAAGATTTCCATTATCGAAGCCTCAGAGATAAGATACAGCCTTTATTCCTTGTTGTTTCAGAAACCAAAGGGCTGAGAAAGCAGATTGGAATCAGGTACAGCAGTCGTGATACTCAGGCGCTTCTTAATAAAATCTCCACCTTATGGAAAGCGCTGGATACCGATAGTCCTTTCTCCTATGCATTCTTAACCGACGAGTACGATAAATTTAATAGCTCAGATAACCGACTAGCTTCAGGGTTTGCTTACATCTCCTACCTGGCCATTCTGTTATCCGCTTTAGGTTTGTTTGGTTTGTCCAACCTCGAAGCGAAAGGCAACTTCAAAACCATCTCAATTAAGAAAGTATTGGGAGCCAGCACATTGTTGCTGCTTCGGCAATACCTGGGCTCCTATTTTATAATGTCACTGGGTGCCGGACTCGCGGGATTATCCATTGCCTGGTGGCTTATACAAGAATGGCTGCAGCATTTTACCTATAGGTTCGAGGTAAATGTACTTACCGTGATACTGCCCGTAATGATGATTATTTTCGTGGCGGCCATAAGTGTGTTTTATAATTTACAAAACGCAGCCAGTGTTAACCCCATCGAAAATTTAAGGAAGGAATAGCCGCTTAAATCCATGCTAAGAAACTACGTTAAAATAGCGCTCAGAAATCTGTATAAGCAAAGGCTTTACACGGCTATAAATGTATTTGGCCTCACCTTTGGAATGGCCTGTTTTGCTTTTATTTCCCTTTGGGTTTGGGATGAGTTGAAATACGACAGCTTTCATAAAAATGGGGAGCACATCTATCAGGCCTTTACCGAGAAAAGTGGTGAAAACGAAAAAACTATCGTTCCCTATATTCCTTCAGCATTGGTAGAACTTTTACGCGCTCAAGTCCCGGAAGTTAAAGGCATCACCAGGGTTTTCCCCGCGAACGTGGCTTTTGAAAAAGGGTCTTCTAAATTTTTGGAGCAGGGGATCTATGCAGATGAGGCGCTACTCAATATATTTAGTTTTCCCTTGCGGGAAGGGGACAAGCGGAATTTATTTAACACGCCAAACGCTGTGGTCATAACGGCTGAACTCGCTGAGAAGTATTTTCCCGGTGGAAGCCCTTTAAATCATTTCATAGAAATCTTCCAGGAGAATAATAAAAAGCAAAGCTATATCGTCCGGGGCGTACTGGAGAATATTCCAGCCCATTCCTCCCTTCAGTTTGATTTTATCCTTTCCTATCAGGAATTTGAGGATAGGTACAGACCATGGTGGAAGAGCAATAACCCTCACTCCTTTTCCAATTACAACGTGACGGCCTACCTGGAAGCAGAAGTGGGTGTGGATCGTTCAAATTTAGATTCAAAACTCAGTACGGTCTTAGTGAATCATAGCGACCGCAATGACGCGCTTTTTGTGCATCCTTTTGAGGAGATGTATTTACATAATGACATTTCCGAAGGGCGGGATTTTTCCGGAAAGATTAAAAATGTGAAGCTGCTTTCCATCATTGCCGTGGTCATCTTGCTTATTGCCTGTATCAACTTCACCAACCTTTCAACAGCCGTAGCCAGTCAAAGGCGTGTAGAAATCGGTTTACGAAAAGCAATAGGGGCGCAGAGAACACAGATTATCGTGCAATTGGTCATAGAATCAATTCTGGTGGCACTAGTGGCTGCTATTTTGGCGATTACCACCGTGGAGATACTCATGCCGGTTTTCAATACGTTGACGAATAAAAATATCGTAGTGCCCTTTGATTCTATTGCGATGATACTGTCGTTAGGTGCCGGATCCATTATACTAGGTATAATGGCGGGTTTATATCCTGCCCTGGTTTTTTCTTCTTTTCAATTATCAGACAAAAAAGAATTCAAGCCCAGGGCGATGGGACTGTTGGATTTGAGAAAGATACTCGTGGTCACCCAGTTCACACTATCAACGGTTTTTATTGTTTTTACCATTGTGGTATTCTATCAGATCAAATACATCCAGGAGAAACCACTGGGCATTCGCACCGATGATATTCTTTCCCACCCATTGCATGGGATCAGGGAAAAGTCAGCTGCCTACCGACAGGAATTATTGGCGTTGCCGGGAGTTGAGTCGGTAAGTTTCACCGAGCAAGACCCTATACGCACTACGAATGCTAACAACGGTGTTTTTTGGCCTGGCAAACCTGAAGGTTCGGTTTTCTTTTTTAATGTGATCCAGGTGAGTGAAGATTTTTTGAGCACTTTCGAAATAGACCTTATTCGGGGAAGGGCTTTTCAAGATCAGGATGAGGCGAATATTCAGTATATCATCAACAAGGCAGCGGCTGAGGCCATGAGGTTGGATGAGCCGATAGGATCTCCATTAACGGTTTGGGGGCACCAGGGCAAAATTGTGGGTATAGCGGAAAACTATCATCATCAGTCACTGGCTGAACAGATCGAGCCGCTGATTATAAAATGTAATCCCGACCAGACCTGGGGTGCTTACATTCAATTTGAAACGGAGAACTTGCCACAACTGCTTACTGAGATTGAAGCCGTGTATTCCAAATATGAAGAAAACTATCCCTTTGACTATACATTTTTGGATGACCAGCGCCAACGTTCTTACACTGATCTAAAAACGATCGGTGACCTGACCTTTGGGTTTGCATTAACGGCAATCATAATCTCATGCCTCGGCCTTTTTGGACTTTCCGCCTTTATGGCGCAACGCAGAAGCAAGGAAACGGGAATACGCAAAGTATTGGGAGCCAACCTGAGCGGCCTTGTCTACCAGTTCTCTACTGATTTTATGAAGCTGGTCTTTCTATCGCTGGCACTGGGCTTTCCCGTGGCCTTCTTTTATACACGGCAGTGGCTTTCCACGTACGCTTACCATATCGAACCAGGCATCAGTCCGTACGTCATGGCCGGGTTTACTGCCATCATAGTAGCGTTGCTGTCGGTAAGCTTTAACACGATTAAGGCCGCACTTACAAACCCTACAGATGTGTTAAGAAACGAATAAACCAATAACAACAAATATCATGCTCCGCAACTACTTAAAAATCGCATTTCGAAACCTGGTAAAAGAAAGGCTCTACTCCTTTATTAACATCTTCGGGTTGGGCTTTGGCATGGCCTGCGTTTTGCTGATTGCCATTTTTGTTCGTGATGAATTGAGCTATGATACCTTTCATGAAAATGCGGATGATATCTATCGCATAGCCTGGTGGACGGATAACCCGCAAACACGCACGCCCCACCCTATGGCGCAAGCACTGGTAAGGGATTTTCCGCAAGTGCAATCAGCAGTTTCCCTATCTCCAATCTGGGGGCCAGGATTGACCAAGCAAACATTTTCCATTAGAAATTTGGAAAAGGATCTTACGTATGACGAAAGTGATGTGCTAAGTGTGGACAGTACTTTTTTCGATGTTTTTTCCTTCAAGCTTTTAAAAGGGAATAGAAATGCGGTCTTGAAACAAGTGGGTGGTTTGCTCATTTCTGAAACCATGGCTCAAAAGTACTTTGGAGAAGCCGACCCTATCGGCAAAACCCTGGCGATTAATGATGATCAGACTGTCCTGATGGTAGAAGGGGTTTTTGAAGATGTACCGCCAAACGCTCACTTTCATTTTGATGTGCTCATCTCTTATGTCAC
>JBCCIX010000460.1:0-3780 GCA_039028075.1 Bacteroidota bacterium
AGGCTCTCCAGGTCAATTCGATTACCATCTCGCGGAATGTATAGTTTTCCCGCATCATTTACTCTCCATCCCCAACGAGGATTGGGGAAAATGGCGTAGCCCTGCTCCCGAAGTACATTGATTCTTTCAACTAAGGTTGCTTCTGCTTCTTCAGGATTATCATTTCGTATAAGTTCAATATCTCCATCAGGGGAAAAAACAACAACTCCGCCCTTCAGGTCATTGTATAGATCCTCTAGGGAGCCGCCCTTATTATTAGTCTCAGGACCATGCCAGGTAGCCCGATCTGTGGCTTTATTCAAGTGTACGATCGCTGCTTCTTCGTCTTCAAAAATGATCCCTCTGATGTTCGATAAATCAGGGGTTTCCAGGTCGGTATCCTCAATGGAGGTTTGTAGTTCCACCAAGCGCCTTATGATTTCGGATTCAGCATCTCCCTCGCTTTCAGACTCAGAACCTCCCTCACTTTCAGACTCAGCATCTCCCTCACTTTCAGACTCAGCATCTCCCTCTTCTTCAAATTCTATGCCTAATGCAGAGAAGAAAGTACCCATTAGGGCATAGAAAATATGGTAGTCTTCTCCGTCAGACTCAGTGTCTTCTTTTATTTGTGCCAACACTTCATTAATCTTTGTGTAAACTGTGCGGAGTGCTTTCGTTAGATTTTTTACTATTTCTTTTCTTTGATCACCATTTTCATGATCCGAAGCAAATTCGTTGTAAATCTCATCATTATCTACAGGCCTATTATCAATCTCGTTCAGTGTGAGTTGAAGTCTGTGAGCTTCCTTAAGACTCTCTCTTAGTTCATTCATCCCGGGTAGTTTATTCAACCTGGGATCATCGTAATTCATGAGGTTACGGAGTAACTCCTCCTGCTTCTTTCGCAAAGCTTTATCCGCATCTAGTACTTGGTAACGATTATTGGGGAGAGCCTTAAAATTCAGCATTTCTCTATCTGCATTCACGGCAAATATCAGTGTATCATAATCGGCAGTGTAGCGCTTTCCTGTTTTGGGGTCACCCATGATCTGTAGTGGATGGAGGATACCGCCATTTAAAGTATACAACTCTTCCCGCGCATCTGCTTCCCCCTCATCTGGTGTTGCTTTATCTAAAAAATAACTTTCGGTGGAGTCATCTGATTTTTTGAAAACAAAATCATATGTGTTTACATCGATAGCCACATAATACCAATAACGGGTGTTTCCATCGCTATCTTGGGTGGTTAATTGCGAGGCAGAAGCTTGTTCTTCAGCAATGGCGGTTTCTACAAGGCGCTGGTACTTAGCGATTTTTTCGGTCTCATGCAAGGGGATCTTGCTAAAGTGCTGGTTTCTCGGGATAAACCCTTTGGTAGGGTCAAAAGTTTTGTTGCCTTTGCCGCCATTGGATGATTTTCCTTTCATGGTCATCGGTTTACCGATAACATCGGGGCGTTGAAGCAACTTACCGGCGCGTGGATTAACATTACGTAGCATGACCACACTATCGTTTTGAACCGCAAAATCAGAAAAAATTGTGATGTCTTTAGGAACAATACCAGAGTGCTGGGTTATCTCTCGTGCCTTTGCTTCGAGGTTATGCTTATATCCTGCTGTATACTTATATGGAGGCACATTTTTTGGCGCCTTAAGTGTGTTCACCGTATGGCGTGCACGAACACCTAAGCGGAGGCTCATACCTGGCCCCCGCAATTGGGCTCTTACATGCAGGCCACGTTCCACTGTGACCGGCTCATCTTCTGCGACAACATATCCTTTTGCTTGCTGTCGCCGTCTTCTCTTTCGAAGACGTTCTCTTTCTTTCCGCTCTTTTTCTGTTTCATGCCTTTGTATGATGCGGCCTTCCCTGTTACCATTTCTCAATTTAAGGGCTGGCTGCTCTGCAGTATCGCTGAGGGACTCATTTGCCTTGGCGCCCATCACATCTGCTTCTTTCTCTAACCCTACATCATCATTAATGGCTACTTTTCCTTTGAGTTGCGTGGTAGGCTTCACCCGCCCTTGCTTCTGTTGCACCACGTGCCAGGCTTCATGGGGCAGGTGTTTTTCCTGGTTGGGAGCCAAATGAATATCCGTGCCCTGGGCATAGGCGTGAGCTTGTAGCTGGGCGGGTTTGCCGCTGTTGTAGTGCACCTTCACGTCGTCCATGGGGTAGCCGGAGAGGTTTTCGATACCTGTTTTTAGGTGATCGGGCAACCCGGTCTTATTGACCCTTCGCTGCACAGGCTGCTGCTTACTTGCCGTGCCAGCCCTCATCGTTTCCTGCAACCGACGCTGATGAATGGTGGAGGGGCGGTTGTCGGCGATAGTGGCCTTACCTCCGTTGTTGGATTCCTGTTCTATCCTCTGAACTGTCGCTGGTTGCCGGTCCTGCGTATTTTCTAGTTCTGTTTTCATTTATTATTTTCTTTATTTTTCTTTTCTCCTTATGATAGCTCGTTCCAAACCTGGACGCTTAAAACCTGAGCTCCACTTTGCAATGTTTCTGTAGGGGACTCATAGATTTTTAAATTTTAGCTTGTTTGTTTCTTATTTTCATGAACATGTCAAAAACCACTTCTGCGGTAGGGACCCAATGCAGTAGCATTTGGTTTTGTGGCAGTCTCCGTAGCTCCAATACTGCTAATTTCTCTCCGGTATCATTGTCGGTATCAAGTTCGTTTTGTTCGCCCATCGATGAAGACGCTCCTGTATGTAGTATGTTTACATCCCCTGATGTTGTAATGTTCCTTCTTTCTACTACGTCTGACAGGCTCCCTTTTGACATTAGATCCGCATCTAAATTTGGTTTTATAAAATGAATTTTTTTATTTCTCTTGTCATTTTCAACAGTATGATTCTGTGGATAATCTATTACTTCCCCATTTTTTAATGCTAATTTCTGGTAGGGTGTCCCGTCTTTAATTGATTGAATCCAATCGCTTATTCTAGGCCCTTTTTGTTGTCCTTCTTCGCTTCCAAATCCTTTGGAAAAAAGTCTTCTATTTTCTATTCCCAAATAATTTAGAATAAACTTCGGAGTAAAGATTTTCTTCTCTTTTTTAGATAGGGTCTCATAAAGTTTTTTGATGTTGGTTCTCGACATAATAGGCGCTATTAGCTTGGAATAGTTATATCTGCTTTGTTGGTTCATTCCTACCAGGATATAGCTAAAAACTAATGTCAATAATCCTTGTAATCTTCCATATTTATTCACTTTTTTTGGCCCGACTCTATCTTCTAATATTTTTTTCGCAAAGTGTGCCGCATGAGCCAGTGGAACTTGGTCTATAAAGTTCATGCCAGCAACCGTATGATGTGCTGTCTCTGTGTCTATACCCACTGCACTCATCGTTTTTATAATTTCTTCATTGTACCCATGGAGTTCTAATGCTAATTCATAGTCTAATCTTTCTGATTCATCTTCACTTTTTGGAGCTTTTGGCTTTCTCAGGTCCCAACTAGGCGTATACCCGTTTTCTTCACTTAAATGGGATAAAGGGGTACTCAGAACACTTTCATAGAGCATGGGGATTTGATCCAATGTCACCCCACCTGTGGCTTGAGGTGCAGCAAGGATTGAATTCGATTTCATTTTTTTATCTCGAAAAATAACTTTCTTATCATTCACATTTTTTGCTGTCCCTTTTGTAGCACGAACTTCCTCCAACAATGAGGGGTCTTCCGAATGTATTTTTGTACTATTGACAGCTTCAATTCCTCTTGCCCATTCCACCATTTCATTGACACTATTAATTAACCGTTGTCTTCCCTCATTATTCATGTTAAATGGCTG
>JBCCIX010000461.1:0-3780 GCA_039028075.1 Bacteroidota bacterium
AATGCCGGGTGTATAAGGTTCAGTGCTGACATTTGATGGATTGCGGTCATTTTGCAGTATTTGTACTAACCGATCTCTATTCGTATGGAATCCATCTATTTTCAACTCATCCTGTACCCATAAATAGATCAGTAGAGTACTGGTAAGACCAATAAACAGGCTTAAGAAGTTCACTAAAAAGGAAGTTTTAGCCTTTTTGTAATGACGGATGGTGAGGAGTAGATTATGTCTGATCATGGTAGTTGCATTTGGTTTTTTACCTTGTGTTGTTTTTATAAATTCTGGCCTGAAATGCCGTAGTACAGTCCAGAGAAAATTCCATTTCGCTCTTACGGGTGATCTGAGGCATTGCACTTCGAATATTTCAGTAAGGTCACCTTCAATCTCATCGATATAGTCTTCGCGGCAGAACCAGCGCATTAGTTTTAAAGCAAAGGGTGGAGGTGTGGGCTTCAAGGTCAACTCCTTAAGTTTTCGGCAGGACGCATTAAGCCAGCCTTCAGGGATTGATAGCTTATAGTACTTATAGCAACAAGAATTACAAGTCCACTGGATATGACAAATACATCCCATCCTAACTTGGTTTGATAAATATAATCAGCTAGCCAGCGGTCCATGACATAATAGGCCATTGGTGCAGCTATCAAGATGGATAGTGTTATTAGCTTCAAAAAATTAGCCGTGAGTAACCGGAAAATGTTGTTGAGTGAAGCCCCTAATACTAAACGTATACTTATTTCTTTCGTACGCTGTTCTACCATAAAGGCTGAAAGTGCGAAAAGTCCGAGACAAGCTACTACGATTGCAAGTACTGAACATGCAGTAAGTATGGTCCCCATGCGCTGTACATCTTGGTACATAAGTGCAAAGCGATCATCCAAAAAGGAATAACGGATCTCTTGATGAGGAGCAAAACGATGCCATATGCTTTCTATTGAGGTAATCGTACCCGAAATATCTTCTGTTTTCATTTTTACCGAAGTAGTGGCAGAATTTGATCCAATCGCCAAACAGAGCGGACGTATTTCATCCTTCATCGATTCAAAATGAAAGTTATCAATTACACCAATCACCGGTTTCAGTTTATTGAAGTGCTGAATACGTTGACCTACAGGGTTTTCAAAACCCATGGCCTCGGCCATTTTTTTATTGATAATCAGCGATAAAGAATCGGAGATCATATCATTGTTAAAATTCCTGCCGTCAATGAGGTTCATACCCATAGTATGAATGTAATCGGCATCTACCCTCCATATTTGTCCCAAAATAGGGTTTTCCTTACCTCGCATGCCTTCTTTATAGAAGGCATTGTTATCCCTCATGGTACCTGCTACGGGTAAATAATCACTCATTGATACATTTTCCACACCCGTAAGGTTGAGCAATTCGTTCTTAAAGGAAATGGATTGACCACCCAATGTATTTGTACCCTGTATGATCAATACCTGATTTTTGTCAAAGCCCAAGTCTTTATTTAAAATAAAGTCCATCTGACGTTGGATGATAAACGTAGCAATAATGAGGATAATCGAAGTGGCAAACTGAAACACCACGAGCATGCTTCGTAATCCCGATGATTTACTACCCTTGCTCAAATTACCTTTCAGCGTATGGATGGGTTTAAACGACGATAGGTAGATGGCGGGGTAAAAGCCTGCCAAAACTCCCAGAAGAAGGGAAATGCCGAAAAGGGTGGGTAGGAACCACCACGCTGCGAATGGCAAGATTAGATCTTTACCGGCAAGCGCGTTAAAATAAGGAAGTAAAATACCCACCAAGCATAAGGCCACTGCAAAGGCGATAAAGCTAAAAACGATTGACTCTGTTAGAAATTGATTGATGAGTGTACTCCTGCTGGAACCCACTATTTTTCTCAGCCCCACTTCTAATGCCCTGTTTGCCGATTTAGCGGTAGATAAATTAACAAAGTTAATAGCAGCAATAAGGAGAATAAAGAGTGCTACGGCACTGAAAATCCAGACAAATCGAATATCCCCATGATTCAAGTTGTCTGCAATGTCCCCATTGTAAAGGTGAATTGCCGGGATAGGCTGCATAACGTAACTTACTTTTTTGGATGCTTCTTCCACTCCTTGATCACCGGCTGCCACCCATGTCGGAGCAAAGTATTTTGTAGTAATTAGGTCTAGTTTTTCCTCGAGTTGCTGATGATTGGTATTCGAATTGACCTTAAAGTAAGTATGGTAATTAGTAGCATTCCAGAAGTCCTGTTCTCCTGGCCACAGTTCGACCCCCGCAAGTGTCATAAAAAAATCATATTGAAAATGTGAGGCTTCTTCGAGTTGTACAACGCCGGTAATGGTAAAAGGCCCACCGCGAGCATTATTTTTCATAACTATGGTCTGGCCAATAGGATCTGAATTGGGAAAGAATTTTTTAGCCTTCCTTTCTGAAATCACCATACTATGGGGTTGCTTAAGGGCAGACCTGGAATCGCCCTGCACGAAATCGATTTCTAAAATTTCTAATAGGTCATGATCTACATAAGTGAAGCCGGATTCGTGATAGATCTGGCTATTGTCATTAATCTGGATTTCACTCGTACCTGCACCAAAAGACTCCGCATTTAGGAGACGGCCGGACTTTTCAATTTCAGGAAAATCAGATACCAATACTTCGGCGGTAGGTGCCGGAAACCACACCCAGGCACCCTCACCTTCAAATTCAAAAACGAGTCTGAAGATTTGATCTTTATCTTTGTAGTGCTGATCGTACCTAAGTTCATCTTTTACAAACAATGTAATCATTAAGCAGGTGGCAATACCCAGGGCAAAGCCACCGATTTTGATAACGGAATACATTTTCTGTTTGACTAAATGCCGCCAGGCTATTTTTAGATTGTTGTTAAACATGGCTGTTAAATTTGGGTTTTGACTAAATGCTTTGATAAACTCAGGCCGAAAATGCCGGATAACAGTCCAGATAAATCTTCTTTTAGCTGCCGAAGGGGTGTTGCAGTACTGTCGTTCATAGATTTCAATGAGATCCCCTTCTACCTCGTCTAGGTAGTCTTCCCGGCAAAACCAGCGAAGGAATTGCAAAGCCCGCTTCGGTGGCTGAATCATTAATTAAAAGATATTTTAGGGATTTGCTTGTAGAGTTCGGTACGGACATCGTACTGTAAATCCAGCGCCTGTTTGCCAAAAGCAGTAATGACATAGAACTTCTTTCTGCGCCCTCCGCGATCTGAGGTGATGCCCCCAAACCGGGATTTCACAAATCCTTTTTCTTCCATGCGCTTTAGGGCTACATGGATAGCGCTGATATTTACTTTCTTATTGAGCTGTTTTTCTAATCCTTCGAGAATGGATACCCCGTAGGCGCTGTCGTGCTGTGAAGCTACAATAAGCAGTACCAGTTCTTCGAATTCCCCGAGTGAAGGTGCTTTCATAGTGTTACGATTTACTTAACAAACGTGAATATAATACATTAGTTTCATAATTGTTAAGTAAATAATTGAAAAGATGTGGAATCAAGATTTTTTCAACCGACCTAATGGTTAGCAGGTATTTAGTCGTCCCTTAAAATCGATATAACTACCTGTTTATCAACATGTTAGGGGTGATATTTGTGGATAATTTCTGCAAGGAAATGCTTATATTGGGTTGAAAACCTTGCGAAATGTTACAGGAAAATTTAAGCGATCAAAACCAACTCCACTTTTTTATGCCCGTCTTAAAACAAATCATCAACCCCAAGCATGCCTTGTGTGTCCTAGCCGATCGAATAGACTGGCTACAACTGGAAATAACCCTGTCC